>NZ_CAINTR010000084.1 GCF_903853455.1 uncultured Magnetospirillum sp. | reverse complement strand
GATCTGTTCCGGGCGCGACATGCGCAGGTAGGAAAATGCGAGAGCCATGGTTCCGGTCCGAGCGAAACGGAATCCCAGTTTAGGCTGAGGGTGTAGCATAATCCAGCGTCCTATCTTCTGTTTAATAGGACAAACCTTTACGATTGAAGCGGCCAGGGCCGGGGAAGCCGGCAAAGGCTTCGCCGTGGTCGCCAACGAGGTCAAGACCCTGGCCAACCAGACCGCCAAGGCCACCGACGAGATCGCCCTGCAGATCGGCACGGTGCAGAGCGAGACCGCCAAGGCGGTGACCGCCATCGGCAGCGTCACCTCCACCATCGCCCGCATGGACGGGATCACCGCCGATATCACCCAGGCGGTGAGCCAGCAGGCCTCGGCCACCCACGAGATCACCCGCTCGATCAGCGACGCGTCCCAAGGCACTCAGGAGGTTTCGCGCAGCATCGGCGGGGTGTCGGAGGCGGCCAGCTCCGCCGGCGCCTCGGCGGCGGGCATGCTCGAGACCGCACGCAAGCTGGAGGGCGACGCCGCCGGGCTCGGTCAGGCGCTGGAGCATTTCCTGTCGCGCATGACGGCGACGTAACGCGCTGACCGGAACCGATCAACGCATTTTGGTCTAAGTCCGATACGAGCCGTTGATGTCGATATAGGCGTGGGTGAGGTCGCAGGTCCACACCGTGGCCTTGCCCTTGCCGACGCCCACATCGACCTCGATGCTGATCTCCTTGCCCTTCATGTGGCGGGCAACCGGAGCCTCGTCGTAGCCGGCGGCGATCTCGCCCTGGTCGGCGACCAGGAGTCCGCCCATGCGGATGGACAGCTTGTCGCGGTTGGCCTTTTCGCCGGCCTTGCCCACCGCCATGACGACCCGGCCCCAATTGGCGTCCTCGCCGGCGATGGCGGTCTTGACCAGCGGCGAATTGGCGATGGCCATGCCGATGGTGCGAGCCGCCTTGCGGCCGGCGGCGCCGGTGACGGTGATGGTGACGAACTTGGTGGCGCCCTCGCCGTCCCGGACCACCTGATGCGCCAGGTCGGTCAGCAGGTCGAACAGCTTGGCCTTGAAGTCGGCCAGACGCTTGTCCTTGGCGTCCTTGATCACCTTGTTGCCGGCCTTGGCCGTCGCGAACAGCATCAGGGTGTCGCTGGTGGAGGTGTCGCTGTCCACCGTGATGCAGTTGAACGAGCGGTCGACGCCCTTGGACAGCAGGTCCTGAAGCACCCCGGCCGGCAGGGCGGCGTCGGTGAAGACATAGGACAGCATTGTGGCCATATCGGGCGCGATCATGCCGGCGCCCTTGGCGAAGCCGTTGATGACCACCTCGGTCCCGTCGATCTTGGCGGTGCGGGTGGCGCCCTTGGGGTAGGTGTCGGTGGTCATGATCGCCTGGGCGGCCTCGAGCCAGGCATCGGGCTTGAGCTTGGCCCGGGCGTCGTCCAGGGCGGCGGTGATCTTCTCGTCGGGCAAACGCACGCCGATGGTTCCGGTGGAGGCGATATAGACCTCGGACGCCTTGCACCCGACCATGTCGGCCGCCTTGTCCACCGTGCGGCTGACCGAGGCGACGCCGACCGAGCCGGTGAAGGCGTTGGCGTTGCCCGAATTGACCACCAGGACGCGGGCGCGGCCCTTGGCGACGGCGGCGCGGCACCATTCCACCGGCGCCGAAGCGGTCAGCGAGCGGGTGAACACCCCGGCGGCCGTGGTCCCCGCCGCCATTTCCACCAGCAGCAGGTCGGTGCGGTCGGCATAGCGGACGCCGCAGGCATGGCTGGCCAGGGTGACGCCGTCCACGACGGGCATGGAGGGAAACCGATCAGGAGCGAGGGGCGACTGGGTGGTCATGGCAAGGATTCCATCTTGGAAAGCGGAAACTCCGGCGCTTGGTACAAGACCAGAGCGCCGGAGTCTCGCCATACTTCAGTGACGATTGGGCAGGCCTACTTCTTGGCCGCCGGCTCCGCCAGCGGCGCGCCGTCGGGACCGAAGCGCTTGATCTTGGCCTTGTCGCGCAGGTCCATGACCGTCTTTTCGCGGATGCCTTCGGCAAGCTGCTGGGCGATGGCCGGCTTGGCCTGCTCATAGGGCGGGATCGTCGCCATGCGCTTGTCCTCGACCTTGATCACGTGATAGCCGAAAGAGGTCTTGACCGGGGCGTTGGAGACCTCGCCGGGCCGCATGGCGAAGGCGGCGGCGGTGAATTCCGGCACCATGTCCTTCTGGGTGAAGTAGCCCAGGTCGCCGCCATTGGCGCCCGACCCCTGATCCTTCGAGCGGGTCTTGGCCAGCTCGACGAAATCCGAGCCGCGGCCCAGGTCGGCGATGATGGAGCGGGCGGCTTCCTCGGTGTCCACCAGGATGTGGCGGGCGTGCACTTCCTCGGTGGGGACGAAGGCCTTGACCGCCTGGTCGTAGCGGGCCTTGATCGCCTCCTCGGTGACCCCGGGACGGACCTTCTTCTGCATGAAGGCCTGCGCCAGCACCTGCATCTCGATCTTCTTGATGGCGGCCTTGACGTCGGGCTCGGAATCCAGCTTTTCCTTCTTGGCCTGGTCGTAGACCAACTGGTTGTTGATGACGATCTCAAGCAACGCCTCGTAGGGCGGCTGGCCCATCTGGGGCGGAATCTGGCGGGCGAAATCGGCCAACTGGGACAGGTGGATATCGGCGCCGTTGACCACGGCGACCACGGTATCCTTCTGGTCGGCGGCAAGGGCCGGGCTGGCGGCGAACCCGGCTACCAGGCTAAGGGCAAGCACGGAGCCACGCGCGAACAGCTTCATCATGAGCGATCATTCCTTCTCGTCGGGTGGTCCGAGGCGCGACGGCGCGCCCCGGCCATGACATCGATCCCGGGTATGAAGCACAACCGCGCGAGGCGCACAAGTGCCCAATGGAGGGGGGAGGCCGTTACGCTTTAAGTATCTTGGGAACCGAGTTCAGGCGCAGCCGGAAGGCGTCGGGCATGCCCGACCCCAGCAACGGCCGCAGATACATGCGGAAAGCGTCGGTGACGTCGGTGCCGGACTCGGCGATGAAATGGTCCTCCATCACCCGGGTCTTGCCCGCCACCATCTCCAGCGGCAACAGCTTGTAGTCCACCGAGTAGAAGCCGGTGCGCTGGATGGTCACCGAACCATCGACGGCGCCCCACATGGCGTATTGCACCGCCTTCTCGCCGACCTCGCGGGCCTCGCGCTGGTCCACGTCGGAGACGCAGCCGATGAACGAACGCTGGAGATAGCCGAAGGTGTCGCCGCGCACCCGCTTGATGCCCAGCTTGGTCTTGACCTCCTCGCACAGCAGGTCGGCCAGGCCGCTGGTGCCCGACAGCTGGATGTTGCCGTGGGCGTCCTTCTCCACGTCCTTGGCCAGCTTGGTGACGATGGGCGCGCCGTTCTCGTCGTGGACGCCCTCCGACACCGCCACCACGCAGCGGCCGTGCCGGTCGTAGCAAGCCTTGACGTCGGCCAGGAAGTGGTCGACCGAAAAGGTGCGCTCCGGGATGTAGATAAGGTGGGGGCCGTCGTCGGGGAACTTCTTGCCCAGCGCCGAGGCGGCGGTCAGGAAGCCGGCATGGCGCCCCATCACCACCGCGAGGTAAACTCCCTTCAGGGCGGAATTGTCGAGATTGGCCCCCATGAAGGCCTGGGCGACGAACCGCGCCGCCGAGGGAAAGCCCGGCGTGTGGTCGTTGTGGACCAGGTCGTTGTCGATGGTCTTGGGGATATGGATGCAGCGCAGCGGATAGCCGGCCTTGTGCGCCTCCTCCGAGACGATGCGCACCGTGTCCGACGAATCGTTGCCGCCGATATAGAAGAAGTAGGCGATGCCGTGGGCCTGCAGGACCTTGAACACCTCCTGGCAGTATTTAAGGTCGGGCTTGTCGCGGGTGGAGCCCAGCGCCGAGGAGGGTGTCTGCGCCACGGCTTCCAGGTTGTGGCTGGTCTCCTGGGTGAGGTCGAGGAACTCCTCGTTGATGATGCCGCGCACCCCGTGATGGGCGCCGTAGACTAGGTCCACATTGCGGAATTTGCGCGATTCCAGCACGGCGCCGACCATGGACTGGTTGATGACCGCCGTCGGGCCGCCGCCTTGGGCCACCAGGACCTTGCCGTGCAACATCTCCTGCTCTCCCTCTGCCATTTTCTCCTGTTGCTCCCGAGGATACGCCGGTCATGGAGGAGGGGCCAGAGGCGTTGGGTCTTTTACGCCTCCTGAGTAGGCCCCATATGGGATAGTGCCCCGCCGAACGAGGCTTGCCGAGGAGGTAGGATTGCCCCACCCGCCGCTGCGGATCTTCAACAGCCCCTGCAAGTCGGTCTGTCGGATCGACGACCGCCTCGGCTGGTGCGTCGGCTGCAAGCGCACCAAGCCCGAGATCAAGGCGTGGCCCACCGCCAGCGACAAGCAGAAGCAGGCCATCCTCGACCGCCTGGCCGACCGGGCCGCCGCCGAGCCGTCCCTGCTGGCGCGCGGCTGAGCGGGCGCCACGCCACTTGATACATCGACGCGGCGTCTCCGCATCACATAAGTGGAATTCGATACATTAGTCGTGTATCTCTTCCCCTAATCGGGCAAAGGCCCTAGTCGGGGATGGGGATGATAGATGATGGGGATTCTGTCGCGTTTTCCGCTTAAAGTCCAGATCGGCTCCCTGGTCGCTCTCGCAGGGCTGATCCTCGGAATAAGTCTGACGGTCCTCTGGGGCGGGCAAGCCTCCTCGGGCGCCGCCAGCGACCGGGCGGCGACGGAAAGCACCATCGGCGAACAGGCCACCACCCTCGACCGCACCCTGCTGGATGCACGACGCAAGGAAAAGGATTTCCTGCTGCGCAAGGACGCCAAGTATGTGGGCGAACACGCCCAGTCCATGCGCGCCGCCACCGCCGCGCTGGACGCCATGAATGCTGCCATGGCTGCCACCGACGCCCGCCATGCCAAGATCGAGTCTGTGCGCCAGGGCATTGCCGTCTATACCGCCAAGTTCGCCAAGCTGGCCGAGGAGCAGACCCGCACCGGTCTGAACGAGACCGAGGGCCTGATGGGAGCCTTGCGCGGTTCGGTCCACGAGGTCGAGGCCATCCTCAAATCCCATGACGAGTTGCATCTGGCGGTGCTGATGCTGATGATGCGGCGTCACGAGAAGGACTTCCTGGCCCGCCTTGACCCCAAATATATCGCCGAACTCGACGCGCGGGTCGCCGAATTCGGAAAGGCCCTCCAGGCATCCACCGTCCCGGCCGATATTCGCCCCGCCATCCTTGATCGCCTTTCCGCCTATCAGCGCGATTTCAAGGCTGCCGCCGAGGCCTCGCTGGCCGCCGCCGCCGCCGCCAAGGACCTGAGCGAGGCCTATGCCGCGATCCAGCCGACCATCCAGACCCTGGTGGACACGGCGCGCGCCGACATGACAGCCGCCCGCGCCGAGGCCGACCGTATCGATCATACCGTCAATCGGGCCATGTTCGGGGTCATGCTGGCCGGCTTCGCCGCCATGGTGGTGATCGGCGCCGCCATCGCGCGATCCATCTACCGCCCGCTCGCCGCCATGACCGGCGTGATGGCATCCCTGGCCCAGGGCGAGCGCGACGTCGCGGTTCCCGATCAGGAGCGCCGGGACGAAGTCGGCGCCATGGCCCGCTCGGTCCAGGTGTTCAAGCTGGCCCTGCAGGAGACCGAGCGCCTGCGCCTCGCCCAGGAGGAGGAACGCAAGAAGGCCGAACGCGACAAGGTCGCCGCCCTGCAAGGCATGGCCGAAACGGTGGAGCGCGAAACCCGAACCGCCGTCGAGCAGATCGCCGAGATGACCCGGCGCATGGCCGACAATGCCGGCGGCATGGCCCAGTCCGCCGCCGCCGTCGGCGAGAACAGCCACAGCGTCGCCGCCGCCGCCAGCCAGGCGCTGGCCAACGCCCAGACCGTGGCCGCCGCCGCCGAGGAACTCAGCGCCTCCATCCGCGAGATCGCCAGCCAGGTCGGCACCGCCTCCCAGGTGACGGGACAGGCCGTCTCCGCCTCCACCCGCGCCCAGCAGACCATCGGCCAGTTGTCGCAGACCGTGGGCCGCATCGGCGAGGTGGCGAGCCTGATCAACGACATCGCGTCGCAGACCAACCTGCTGGCGCTCAACGCCACCATCGAGGCGGCGCGGGCGGGCGAAGCCGGCAAGGGCTTCGCCGTGGTGGCCAACGAGGTCAAAACCCTGGCCAACCAGACCGCCAAGGCCACCGAGGAGATCTCCCGCCAGATCGCCGATATCGAGGCCACCACCCGTGACGCGGTGCGGGCGGTGGGCGAGATCACCACCGCCATCGGCGAGGTGGAGGGCGTCTCCGCCGCCGTCGCCACCGCCATCGAGGAGCAGGGCGCCGCCACCCAGGAAATCGCCCGCAACGTCTCCCAGACCTCCGACGCCGCCCACGAGGTCGCCGAGCGCATCGCCCTGGTCTCGGACGAGGCCCGCTCCACCGGCGAGCGCGCCACCCAGGTCGGCAAGGTTTCCGCCGAGGTGGCGGGCGGCATCGACCATCTGCGTGAGGTGTTGATCCGGGTGGTGCGTACCGCCACCAAGGAAGTCAACCGCCGCAATAAGCCTCGCTATCACCTGAACCGGAGTTGCACCATCGCCGCCGACGGCGCCAGTTACGGCGCCACGCTGGAAAACTGTTCCGAGGGCGGCTTCACCGCCCTGGGCGATTTCGGCTCGGTCAAGGCCAGCAGCCGCGTCGATATCGCCATCGCCGGCGTCAACCGCCGCCTGACCGCGACGGTGAAGGACGTGGAACATGGCCGCCTGCACGCCCGGTTCGACATCCCGGAGACCGAGAACTCGTCCTGGATCCGGGACTTCGCCGGCCTGGTGGCCGGGATGGCCGTGCTGGAACAGGCGGCATGAACCCCGGACCGTACAAAGGCGTTGACTCTCGGAAGCGCCTGAGTATAGTTCGGCCCTCTCGCGCGGGGTTTTCGCCCTGCGCGTCACTAATTCTTTTGCTCAGGTAGAATCGTCATGTTCGCAGTCATCCAGACCGGCGGTAAGCAGTACAAGGTGGCCATGGACGACGTCATCCGCGTCGAGAAGCTCGCTGGTGAGGCCGGGTCCGAGGTCGTGCTCGATCAGGTTCTGATGGTCGGCGACAAGATTGGCGCCCCCGTCGTGGCCGGCGCCCTGGTGAAGGCGACCGTGGTCGCCCAGGCCCGTGGCGAGAAGATCATCGTCTTCAAGAAGCGCCGCCGCCAGAATTCGCGCCGCAAGAATGGCCACCGCCAGGATCTGACGATTCTGCGCATTACCGATATCTCCGCCGGCTGATCGCAAGCCCCGAGCGGATACGAGGAGACTAGACTATGGCTCATAAGAAGGCTGGCGGCTCATCCCGCAACGGTCGCGACTCAGCGGGTCAGCGGCTCGGCGTCAAGAAGTTCGGCGGTGAGATCGTCATCCCCGGCAACATCATCGTGCGCCAGCGCGGCACCAAGTTCTATCCCGGCGCCAATGTGGGCATGGGCACCGATCACACCTTGTTCGCCAAGGTCATCGGCAAGGTCGCCTTCAAGCACAAGGCCGAGGGCCGCACCTTCGTGGTCGTGGAGCCGCTGCCGGAAGCCGCCGAATAGGCCGTTCCCGGACGCTTGCGTTTTAGAGAAGGGGAACGGTCCGCCGTTCCCCTTTTTGCTTTTGGATTTTCCCGTCATGAAGTTCCTCGATCAGGCCAAGATTTTCGTGAAAAGCGGTGACGGCGGTGCCGGCGCCTGCAGTTTCCGCCGCGAGAAGCATATCGAATTCGGCGGCCCCGACGGCGGCGACGGCGGCCGGGGCGGCGACCTGATCCTGGAATGCGTCGCCAATCTCAACACCCTGATCGACTATCGCTACCAGCAGCATTTCAAGGCCCAGAAGGGCCATCACGGCCAGGGCAGCAACAAGACCGGCGGCAAGGGCGACGACATGGTGATGAAGGTCCCGGTCGGCACCCAGGTGCTGGACGAGGACAAGGAGACGGTGCTGGCCGATCTCATCCAGGCCGGCCAGCGCGTCGTCCTGCTGAAGGGTGGCGACGGCGGTTTCGGCAATCTCCACTTCAAGACCTCCACCAATCAGGCGCCGCGCCGGTTCGACGAAGGCTGGCCGGGCGAGGAGCGCTGGGTGTGGCTGCGCCTCAAGCTGATCGCCGACGCAGGTCTGGTGGGGCTGCCCAATGCCGGCAAGTCCACCTTCCTGGCCGCCGTCACGCGCGCCAGGCCCAAGATCGCCGCCTATCCCTTCACCACGCTTCATCCCAATCTGGGCGTGGTGACCCTGGGCGACGAGGAATTCATCGCCGCCGACATTCCCGGCCTGATCGAGGGCGCCCATGAGGGCGCCGGCATCGGCGACCGTTTCCTGGGGCATATCGAGCGCTGCCGGGTGCTGCTGCACCTGATCGACGGCACCGAGGAGGACGTGGCCGAGGCCTATCGCGTCGTCCGCCATGAACTGGCGGCCTATGGCGGCGGGCTGGACACCAAGCCCGAGGTGGTGACGCTCAACAAGTGCGACTCGCTGACCTCCGACGACATCGAGGCCAAGCTGGCGGCGCTGCGCGAGGCCTGCGGCGCCGAGGTCCTGCCGCTGTCGGGCGTGTCCGGCATCGGCCTGAAGCCGGTGCTGTCGCGCCTGTTCGTCCATATCAAGGAGGCCCGCGAGGCCGACCCGGCGGTGCTGGCCGCCAGTTCGGCCTTCGGCGCCGGCAAGCGCTCGACGCCGCACTTCAAGTCCTCCACCGAGGAAGACGACGGCGACGACGGCCGCATGGGTCCCAACGGCGAGTGGATCTGGGACGAGGAAGAGGACGACGACGAGGAATGAAGCAGACGACCCTCCCCCGACGCGCCGACAGGCGCGGAGTTGCGGCCCCGCCGGCTTCGCCGGCAGACTCGTTCGATACGCGCCTGCGCGCGCGGGCCCGGCGCGCCTCATGGCGCGAAAGCCAAGGGATGCGGAACGCATCCCGCCCGGCGACTGAGGGACAAACAAAATGAAACAAGCCCGGCGGCTGATCGTCAAGATCGGCTCCTCGCTGCTGGTGGACGAGTCCTCCGGCCATGTGCGCCGGACCTGGCTTGATTCCCTCTGCGCCGACATCGCCGCCTGCCGGGCGCGCGGGCAGGAAGTGCTGATCGTCTCGTCGGGCGCGGTGGCGGTCGGCCGCCGCCAACTGGGCCTCAAGCCGCCGTTGCGGCTGGAGGAGAAGCAGGCCGCCGCCGCCTGCGGCCAGATCCGTCTCGCCCATGCCTATCAGGAAGCGCTGGCGCAGCATGGCATCACCGTGGCCCAGGTGCTGCTGACCCTGGACGATTCCGAGAACCGCCGCCGCTATCTCAACGCGCGGTCCACCCTGGACACCCTGCTGCGCCTCGGCGCGGTGCCGGTGATCAACGAGAACGACACCGTGGCCACCGCCGAGATCCGGGTGGGCGACAACGACCGCCTCGCCGCCCGCGTCGCCCAGATGGTCTCGGCCGACGCCCTGGTGCTGTTCTCCGACATCGACGGGCTCTACACCGCCGATCCGCGCAAGCACTCCGACGCCCGCCACATTCCCGAGGTGCGCGAGCTGACCCCCGAGATCGAGGCCATGGCCGGCGACCCCGGCTCGGCCTACGGCTCCGGCGGCATGGTCACCAAGCTGACGGCGGCGCGCATCTGCCTGTCGGCCGGCTGCTCCATGGCCATCGCCAAGGGCGAAACCCTGCATCCGCTGAAGGCCATCGAGGAGGGCGGCCGCTGCACCTGGTTCGTGCCCAACTCGGAGCCCCGCACCGCGCGCAAGCAGTGGATCTTCGGCTCCATGAACCCCACCGGCACCCTGGTGCTGGATGCCGGCGCCGCCCGCGCCCTCAACCAGGGCAACTCGCTGTTGCCGGCCGGCGTGGTGGCGGTGGACGGCGCGTTCGACCGGGGCGACTGCGTCTTGGTCAAGGCCGCTGACGGCCGCGTGCTGGGGCGCGGGCTGGTGGCCTATTCCGCCATCGATTCCCGCGCCATCGCCGGCCGCAAGAGCGGCGAGATCGAAGCCATCCTGGGCTTTCGCGGCCGCGACGAGCTGATCCATCGCGACGATCTGGTGATGGAAGGGTGAGATGCGGCGCGCCCTCTTCGCCCTCTCCCTGCTGATCCTCGGCGCCGCTCCCGCCGCCGCCGGCTGCCGGGTGGCGCTCGACATCGGCCATTACACCGAGTCTCCCGGCGAGGTCAGCGCCCGTGGCGTGCCCGAACTGGTGTTCAATCAGGCGCTGGGCCAGAAGGTCGCGGCGGCGCTGCAAGACGCCGACATCGCCGTGACGGTCATCAACGCCGACGGCTCCATCCGCGACCTGACCGAACGGCCGCGTCTGGCCAGTCAGGCCGGTGCCAGCCTGTTGATCTCGCTGCACCACGATTCGGTGCAGGACCGCTACAAGTCCACCTGGACCTGGGAGGGCGCCGCGTACACCTACAGCGACACCTTTTCCGGCTATGGGCTGTTCGTCTCCGGCCTCAATCCCGATTTCGCCGAAAGCCGCAAGGTGGCGACCGACATCGGCGACCGGCTGCACAAGATGGGGCTGCACCCCAGCCTGCATCACGCCGAATCCATCCCCGGCGAGAACCGGCCGCTGCTCGACGACCGGCGTGGCGTCTACCGCTACGACGAGTTGGCGGTGCTGCGTCTGGCCACCATGCCGGCGGTGCTGGTGGAGGCCGGCATCATCGTCAACCGCGACGACGAGCCGAGGATCGCCTCGGACGCCTACCGCGCCCTGATCGCCCTGGCTGTCGTCCAGGCCTCCCGCGCCCATTGCCAGCGCCACCCGTGATTCGTTACCGTGAGACCGACCATGACCAATGACATCCAGACCCTGATGACCGATCTCGGCCGCCGTGCCCGCACCGCCGCGCGGGCCTTGGCGCTGTGTCCGGCCTTCGACAAGAACAAGGCGCTGCGCGCCGCCGCCCAAGCCATCCGCATCGATGCCAAGCTGATCGTCGCCGCCAACGCCGCCGACATGGCGGCCGGCGAGGCCAAGGGCCTGTCGGCGGCCCTGCTCGACCGGTTGATGCTCAACCCCGCCCGGGTCGAGGCCATGGCCAAGGGGCTGGAGGAGATCGCCGCCCTGCCCGATCCGGTCGGCCGCACCCTGGCGGAGTGGACCCGGCCCAACGGTCTGGCCATCGCCCGCGTCGCGGTGCCGCTGGGCGTCGTCGGCATCATCTATGAGAGCCGGCCCAACGTCACCGCCGACGCCGCCGGCCTGTGCCTCAAATCCGGCAACGCCGCCATCCTGCGCGGCGGCTCGGAAAGCTTCCACTCCTCCCAGGCGATCATGACGGCGCTGCTGGGCGGCATCACCGCCGCCGGCCTGCCCGCCGATTGCGTCCAGATGGTGCCCACCACCGACCGCGAAGCGGTGGGCGCCATGCTGCGCCTGTCGGAGTTCATCGACGTCATCGTGCCGCGCGGCGGCAAGTCGCTGGTGGCCCGGGTGGTGGAGGAAAGCCGTATCCCGCTGTTCCAGCATCTGGAGGGCATCTGCCACACCTATGTGGACGCCGCCGCCGAGATGGAGATGGCCAAGGCGGTGGTGCTGAACGCCAAGATGCGCCGCACCGGCGTCTGCGGCGCCACCGAGACCCTGCTGGTGGATGCCGCCTGCGCCGCCACCCATCTGGCGCCGCTGGTGTCCATGCTGATCGATGCCGGCTGCGAGGTGCGCGGCGACGCGGCGGCCCAGCAGGCCGATATCCGGGCGTTGCCCGCCGACGACGCCGACTGGAACACCGAATATCTCGACGCCATCATCGCGGTGAAGGTGGTGGACGGCGTCCGGGCGGCGGTGGACCACGTCAACACCCATGGTTCGGGCCACACCGACGCCATCGTCACCGCGGACGCCACGGCCGCCGAAGCCTTCCTTCAGGGCTGCGACTCGGCCATCGTGCTGTGGAACGCCTCGACCCAGTTCGCCGATGGCGGCGAGTTCGGCATGGGCGCCGAGATCGGCATTTCCACCGGCAAGATGCACGCCCGTGGTCCGGTGGGCGTCGAACAGCTCTGCACCTTCAAATACGTGGTGAAGGGTGCCGGACAGGTTAGGCCGGGGTGACGTCCCTTCCGCCCAACCCTTGGGGCGACCGCCGGCGGGTGCGGGTCGGGCTGCTGGGCGGTTCGTTCAACCCCGCCCATGCCGGCCATCGCCACATCGCCGAGCTGGCGCTGAAGCTGCTATGCCTCGACGAGGTGTGGCTGCTGGTCAGCCCGCAGAACCCCCTGAAGCCGGTGGCCGGCATGGCGCCGCTGCCCGAGCGGCTGGCCTCCGCCCGCGCCGTCGCCGCCGGCAATCGCCGCCTTCGGGTCAGCGCCCTGGAGACCCGGCTGGGCACCACCTACACCGCCGACACCATCGCCGGGCTCAAAATTCGCTTTCCTACGACCCGCTTCGTCTGGCTGATGGGGGCCGACAATCTGGCCCAAATGCAGCGCTGGGCCCGCTGGGACCGGATCTTCGCGGCCGTTCCGGTTGCGATTCTGGCGCGCGGTCCCTATTCTGCCCGGATGTTGGCCACCAAGGCGGCCCACCGGTTCCAATATTGCCGCAGTGGCGCCGAGGGTGCGCGGTCTTTATGCGCCAAGGCGCCGCCGGCCTGGGTGTTCCTCCATATCCGGCGGCACCCCGCCTCGTCCACCGCCATCCGTGGCCAGAACCGCTCGAAGACATAGGAGTCCGTCATACCCCACACCACCACCCCCGCCGCCGCTCCCGAGGCCGTCAATCTGGTCGACCTGGTGGTCGCCACCCTGGAAGACCACAAGGCCGAGGACATCGTCGTCATCGACCTGCGCGGCCGTACCTCCATCGCCGACCACATGGTGATCGCCACCGGCAAGTCCCAGCGTCAGGTCGGCGCCATGGCCGACTTCGTCGCCCGCGCCCTGAAGACCGCCGGCCAGCACGTCCAGACCGAGGGCGAGCCCCAGTGCGACTGGGTGCTGGTGGATGCGGGCGACATCATCGTCCACCTGTTCCGCCCCGAAGTCCGCACCTTCTACAATCTGGAAAAGATGTGGAGCACCCTGGAGGCCAAGGCCGAGCACTCCACCGCGTCGGCCATCCGTGCCAAGGCCATGCAGGGGAACTGATGCGCGTCCTGCTGGCTGCGGTGGGCAAGGCCAAGGCGGGGCCGGAACTGGACCTCTATCACCAGTATCTCCGCCGCCTGTCGCCGCCGCCCATCCTCAAGGAGGTGGAGGAGAAGCGGCCGCTGGCCTCGGCCCAGCTCAAGGCCCGCGAGGCCGAGCTGCTGCTGGCCTGCGTGCCGGCCGGGGCGGTGGTGGTGGCGCTGGACGAACGGGGCCGCGACCTGGATTCGCCCGACTTCGCCGAAAAGATCCGGGGCTGGCGCGATGGCGGCACCGCCGACCTCGCCTTCCTGATCGGCGGCGCCGACGGCCATGGCGAGGCGGTGCGCGCCCGCGCCGACTTGGCTCTGTCGCTGGGCCGCATGACCTGGCCGCACATGCTGGTGCGGGCCTTGCTGGCCGAGCAGTTGTGGCGGGCCCAGGCGATCCTGTCGGGTCACCCTTATCACCGCATCTGATCAAATGATTAACACCCTCGCCTCTTGAAATTCTTCGCCTCATGGCGCAAGGATGGCGCAGGGGCTATGGGGGATCAGGAGGGATGGTGACGGAATCGGATATTCCGCCGGAAGAGCGGGCGGCCTTTGAGGAATTCGCGGCCAAGGTGGACGGCACCAACATCAGCGCCCAGACCTTGCTTGCTACCGACTATCTCAATCATTTCAACGAAATCGTCATGCTGCTCGACATGATTCCGGACATGCCGGACATGATCGAGGAGTGTAAGCTGTGGCAGCCCAAGAGCTACACGGAGCACTTCGCCGACTCCTCGTTCAAGGACAAGCAGTTGGCCATCGAGGCCTATGACCGGGTTCCCAGCAAATTTCGCAACCCGTTCGAAGAGACCCTCAACCACCTCAACAGCCTGATCCTCGGCGGCGTCGCCAAGCTGGAGGAAGAGATTGTCGGCGGCGGCGACCCCGGCCTGATCACCGAACACGTCAAGGCGATCAGCCGCGCCGCCCAGGCGCTGATGGACTGCGCCAACGCCATCATCCACGGCTCGGATCGCGCCATGGCCCAGGTCGAGATCGACGGCCTGCTGGGCGGGATCTAGGCCCCCTGAAATCACGCGGTCCGGCCATCCCCGCGGAGCCGCAGGAAAGTCTTTGGAAACAAAGCACTCGGCCGCACCGCGTGGATACCCGCGACAAGCGCGGGTATGACGGAAAACGAACGAAGAAAGGGGGGATGGGGCGAGTGAGCGGAATTGAACCGCCGACATCCAGTACCACAAACTGGCAATCGGCTCCGACACTGACCGGCACAGCCCCGCAGTGCTACGAAAATACCCCAACAAATCCGCCATATTCCGCTACCACCCGACGCCGATACGCGGTACTGTGGTTGCTAGTTGGTAGCTAGCTACCGCCCCCTAGCTACCAGCTAGCAACCAAATTTCAGGGCTACCTGCTCCGGGGTGACGTCATGGCGACAAAGCGCATTACCATCAGAATCGTCGAGTCGTTGGACGCTGGGGAGGCCGTCTGGGACACCGATGTTCGTGGGTTCGGAGTTCGCCGCCAACGTCGCGATGCCGTCTACGTCGTCAAGTACAGATTTCAGGGTGCCCAGCGGTTCTTCACCATCGGGCCGCATGGCAGCCCATGGACGCCGGACACCGCGCGCAAGGAGGCCAAGCGATTGCTGGGCATGGTCGAAAGCAATGAGAAGCCAGCCGACCCGGCAGCAGATCGCGACGCCACCAAGGCACAGCCAACATTTGCCCAGTTCGCTGAGCGCTATCTCACCGAGTACGCCGCTGCTCATAAGAAGCCGAGAACGATAGAAGAAGACCGCCGGAATCTCCGCCTTCACCTAATCCCGTTTCTCGGTGCGAAAAAGGTCGGGGGCATCACCCGGAGCGATGCAGCGCGTTTCCACAGGGATTCCAGGGAATTTCCGGTTAACGCCAACCGCTGCCTCGCCACGTTATCGCATATGCTCACCGTCGCCGAAACTTGGGGGGTCAGGCCGGTTGGCACCAACCCGTGCCAGGGCATCGAAAAATATCCCGAGCGGAAACGCGAACGGCTGCTGACCTCGGACGAACTCGCCCGTCTGGGCGATGCCATCGAACGGGCCGCCAGAGGGTACACCGATGAGGAATGGGACGCGTTGCCCGAGAATACTCGCCCCGAACGGCAGACCGCAGAAGATTGGCGATCCATAGCACTCTTGCGTTTGCTGCTGTTCACGGGAGCTCGCCTGTCGGAAATCCTCACCCTCGAATGGGCTTGGATCGATTTCGAGCGCGGCGTTGCTCGCCTCCCTGACAGCAAGACGGGAGCGAAAAACCTCCAGGTCCCGGCCCCGGCGCTAGCGGTTCTACTGGCTCTCCCGCGTATCGGGAGCAACCCGCATGTACTCCCTGGCGATAAGCCTGACAGTCATTTTGTCGGTGCCCAGCGCCCCTGGCAGCGAGTCCGCAAGGCTGCTGGAATCGAGGATGTGCGCATCCATGACCTTCGTCACGCTTTCGCATCGGTGGCCGTGGCCAACGGCGATAGCCTCTATCTGGTAGGCAAGGTGCTGGGGCACCGACAGGCCAGCACCACAGAGCGATACGCTCACCTTGCCCCCGATCCGGTTCGGTCTGTGGCCGACAGGAACGCCCAACGGATTGCCGATCTTCTCGGCGGGGTCACGGAGGGCGGTGCCGAAGTGACGAACATCGCAGATGCCAAACGGAAGGCATAAATGAAGGAGGCGGCCTTGTTGACACTGATCGAGGCATTCGAAGTTCAAGCAAAATACCGAGCGGCCCTCCCGGAATTGGTTGATCGGGAAGCCGTTATTCGCCTGATTTGCGAAGCGGTGGATGAGGCCATAGTCGCCTTTGCGGAGTTTCAGAGCGCCAAGCCTACCTCCAAGGAGGCCCGGCCATGATCGCGATGACAGACGAAGTTATTCTCGCCCGCCTTTGGTCAGACCGTATGGATATGGCTAAGTGGATGTCTATCGCAAGAGGATCGGCCCCGGAAGTGGTCATCAGCGTCGCCGCCACACAAGTTGGAATCGACGAGATTGACGACATGATTCAGACTTGGGTCGCGGCCTCGCCCGCCGCTCTCGCCATCAAGATTAAACTGATGAACGCATGGGCGAGTGAGGGGTATTTTTCCGGCGTCCACCAGTTGGCGAAGATCATCGCCAGAGAGTCCAGGAAATGCGTCCCGAAGGAAATCATCGCTGCCTGATCCTGATCTGGCTGTAGTAGAAGGTGATGGGGCCGTCCGAAGGGGTGGCCTTTTTTGGTAGAGATGCCGGTTGACGGCGGGGGACAAGTAGCTGTATTCGTATTCTAGTCGGTAGGTGCAGATGCTCTGCACAACGCTGCCAACTCCATCACGACCTCGCTAGCGCGCCGCCAGCAAGGCTGACCCCAACTACGGGGCGGCTTTTGCGTGCGCGCATCCGCCCGAACCGGCGAGGTTCAACGATGAACGACTCTCATAGCGGCGGCGCTGTCGAGGCAACCGCACGTGGCTATCTTTCAAACGTTTTTTTAACTCAGAAAGATGCGGCCGCGCTTCTCCATTTGTCCGAAAGGACCCTGGAACGGCATCGCCTGACGGGCACCGGCCCCAGATTCGTGAAGGCGGGAAAAAGGGTTTTGTACCGTCCTGCCGATATCGACATGTGGCTTGCGGCAAACACCTTTGGTAGTACCAGCGAAGCCGGGCGGGCTGCGTGATGGCCCCCAATGGAAGCGGCTGCCGAGGGGGTGCCACCCCTCGGACGGCCGGTGTTTTCGGTATCCTGGTCGGAGCCGATTATACCACCACCTCACGCATGAACTCCAGCCCCCGTCGCCCCGATCCCGTCCTGCCCTACTCGGCGTCGTGGCTCCGTCGGCGGTTTCCCGGCCTGACGCCCTCGATAGCCGCGACCATCGCCGCCCTTGCTGGCATCGCCTCGAAAAGCGAGGTGCTGTGATGCCGAAACTCAAGGAATTCAGCAGCTTCATCCTCACCGAAAACGACGGGGCGGAGCGCACCATCATCGTGGGCGGCCGTCTGGCATGGGCACTTGTGGAGCTGATCCGGGCGGGGAAGGTCGGACTGACCGCCATTACCGCTCCCGGTCCGCGATGGAGCGGTTATATACACCGCCTCCGCCGGGATTTTGGCATCGACATTGAGACGGAGACCGAGCCACACGGCGGCCCGTTTTCCGGGCACCACGCGCGGTATCACCTTCGCAGCCGGGTTCACATGATTGGGAGGGCCGCATCATGATCTGGCCCCCAAGCAAAACCAGCGACGACCATGAAACGAGGACCTCCGGGCCTGACGGCCTGGGAAGGATGGAGGTCCGCAATGGCTAGGAAAAAGAAGGTCAAGGACCCGAAAGACCGCATGGTCCTGCTGTTTGTCTGGGAGATGGACGCTCCGGCGTACCGTGAAATGTCCCCCAGCGGCCGTGCATTATTGATCGAATTCAGGAGGCTTTATAACGGGAGCAATAATGGAGAGATCGGCATGTCTGTTCGGGAAGCGGCGGGAAAACTGGGATGCTCGAATGACACGGCGTCGAAGGCTCTTCGAGAACTTGTGGAAAAGGGCTGGATCGTTGCCAATGTCAAAGGCGCGTTCACGACGAAGACCATGATGGCGACCACTTGGCGCATCACGAATCAGCCCGTCGGCCTCGGCGTCGATGTTCCTGCCACGAAGAATTATATGAACTGGCGGTCTCCCGAAAATCAGAACCCAGTACGAGAAAGCAGTACCCACGGTACGAAGAAGCAGTACCGTTGCCAAAAAGACGGTAAGAAGAAGCAGGACCAGAGCACCCCAAAGGGTACTGCTTCTTATGACCAGAGCATCCCCCAACGGTACGAAGAAGCAGCACACTCTTATATTTACCAGGGGGAGGGGGGCGAACTACCGCTCTTCCCCTCAACCAGAGCAGAGCACGGCCTGACGCCTGATCTCGTCAAATCTGCCCGCAAGCGCCTCGGCATGGGAGGACGGTCCCTGGCCACGGCGGCAGGCATTCCCTACACGTGCGTGGCGATGTTTGAATCTGGGCGGCAAGGGATTTCCCCTGAACGGGCCGCCAAGATGTCCCATGTTCTGGGGCTTTCCTGTGAAGGCCCGTGCCGAACACCTGTCATCAGCGCCCCCGACGATCGGCCTGCCATGGCCCCCGCCAGCGGCACGATGCTGATTGCCGATATCGCGGCCGCCCCCACCTCCAAACCCGTCCTCCTGGCGCCCAAGATCCACAGCCAAAAATCCGATGTCATGGAATGGACCCCGAAAAGTTTGGTCGAGGCTCGTCGGCGGCGTGGCTGGTCGGGATCGAAGCTGGCAGCCGAGGCCGGGTCTTCGTATTCGCCTATCGCGATGTTCGAGGCTGGCAAGCGGCCGATGTCGCCAGCGTTACAGACGAAGATAGAGGCCGCTTTCAACGCCCGGCCTGTGATGGAGGCCGCGCAATGACCGCCGCCCTCGTCATCGGGATCGACCCTGGCCTGAGTGGTGTCATCGCCATGTTCCAGCCCGGCACCGGGGAATTGTCCATCATCGATATGCCAGTGTTCTAGCTTAGCCGCAACGGCAAGGCCAAGTCGGAAATCAATGCCGTCGGTTTGGCTCCGATATACGGCTCAACTCAATCGGAGAACCACAATGCCGCCTAAATCGGGGAAAGACATGACGATGGACGAAATTTTCGACATGGCGGTTATCCCGATCGTCACCAATCTCAAGGGGAAGCCCGCCTGGATGGCCGATCTGGAGGGAACCATCCAAATGCTTCACGAAGCTTCTCGGCACCCGGTCTTTGGCGGTCCCATTTCGGACCTTTACACGGGAATGGCGGCGGCCATAGAGCGAGGGCTGCGGGCCGCTGCTGCCAATGGATTGGAGGGATGATGATGGCTGACAAAACAGCGCAACAGCAGCGCGTGCGGGGCCGCCCATTTGCAAAAGGCACGTCAGGGAATCCGAACGGGCGAAAGGCCGGAAGCCGGAACAGGGCGACCGTGCTCGCGCTTGAAATCTTGGACGACGAGGCCCCGGAACTTGTCCGCAAAGCCGTCGAATTAGCTCTTGCCGGAGACCCAGCCATGCTCCGTTTGTGCATTGGGAAACTGATCCCCGACCGCCGGGATCTGATCGAGGTGAAGGTGAACTCGCCCTTGGATGCGCTGGATTTCGACGCCATGTCCACCGAGCAACTTCAGTTGGTGGCCGATGCGTTCGAGAAGATCGAGCAGGCCAGCCGCATGGGCGTGCGGGCATTGCCCGGCGTCATCATCGACCAGGACGAGTGATGCATAGATCTGGGAAGGATCAAGTGGGGAACGGCACCACTGATTGGGAGCGGGTCGATGCCCTGACCGATGCCGACATCGAGAAGGCCATAGCCGAGGACCCCGACGCGGCTCCCATCATGGACGAGGAGTGGTTCCGCACCGCCGAGGTGGTGCTGCCTGGACACAAGATTGCCATCTCGATCCGGCTGGATCGCGAGGTGATCGAGTGGTTCAAGTCCCAGGGAACCGGCTATCAATCACGGATCAATGCGGTGCTCAGAGCCTATGTGAAGGCCCATCGCCGCAGTGACGAGGACTAAGCGCCCGAAGAAAGCTACCCGCCGCCCCGCATCGATCAAGGCGTCACCGATGGCGGCCACCGCATGAGATTTGCCGGTGCCGCTTTCGCCGAAAATCAGCAGGTTGTCCCCGGTCTCGATCCAGCCGTCGCCGGTTCCCAGTGCCAGCAGATGAT
>NZ_CAINTR010000083.1 GCF_903853455.1 uncultured Magnetospirillum sp. | reverse complement strand
GATGCCAGCAGCCACGGGGCCGCGTCCATGGGGCAGTTGTCGGATATCAGCCGGAACATGGCCGGCCTGTCGTCCGACCTCGACACCTTGGTCGATCGCTTCCGGCTGAGGCCTTCGTCCGTGGCGGCGAGTTGAGGGGGGGGCGTGGGCCGTGGCGCTTGACATAAAGAAATTCACCGCCCGCTTCGTGGACGAGGCCCGCGACCATCTGCGGCGGCTCGAGGACGGCTTGGTGGCCCTCAAGGGCAATCCCGCCGACCAGGAAACCGTGAACACCATCTTTCGCTCGGCCCATACCATCAAGGGCTCGTCGCGGATGCTGAAGCTGATGTCCATCAACGAGACGGCGCATCAGCTGGAAGAGGTCCTTGGCGCCCTGCGAGCCGGCGGTCTGGCCTTTTCCGACGATCTCGGCCATCTGCTCCAGCGCGGCACCGACGCCATCGCCATGCTGGTGGAACAGGTGGCGGAGGGAAAGGATCCGAGTCCGCCGGATCAGGCGCTCTGCGCCGAATTGCTGGCGGCGGCCGGTGGCGGGGTTCTCCCAACCGTCGAGGTTGTCCCTGCCGCCGAGGCTCCTCCGCCCCCCACCGTTGCCGCGCCACCGCCGCCCGTCGCCGCTGCGCCACCGCCACCGCCGCCGGCCCAGGTCGCCGTCCGGCTGAAGACTCCCGACACTGTGCGGGTCTCCATGGACAAGCTCGACGAGTTGATCAAGCTGATGGGCGAGGTGGTGTCCAGCCATGCCCGTCTGCGCCAGCGTCTGGTGGACATCCGCGAGATCGAGCGAGGCAGCGGCGCCGCGGCGGGTCCGCTGCGCGCGTTCTCCCAGGAGCTGAAGAACGACGTGTTGGACGAGGAGCTCTTGATGGAGGAATTGCACGGCAAGGCCCTGGTGATGCGCATGCTGCCCTTGGCCATGGTGTTCGATTCGGCGCCGCGCATGGTCCGCGATCTGGCGCGATCCATCGGCAAGGAGGTGGAGTGCGTGGTCGGCGGCACCGAGATCGAGCTTGACCGGCAGTTGATCGACCGGCTGGGCGATCCCATCGTCCACCTGCTGCGCAACGCCGTCGATCATGGTGTCGAGGCGCCGGACGCGCGGGAACGCGCCGGCAAGCCCCGCTTCGGACGGATCAGTCTCGCCGCCCGCCAGGATGCCGGCGGGGTGGTGGTCGAGGTGGGAGACGACGGCGGCGGCATTCCCCTGGATGCCATCCGCGACAAGGTCGTCCGCAAGGGGCTGCTGTCCGCCGAGCAGGTGGCGGCCATGTCCGAGGCCGACATGGTCGACCTCATCTTCCTGCCCGGCTTCAGCACCAACGCCATCATCACCGACGTTTCGGGGCGTGGTGTCGGCATGGATGTGGTCAAGCGCTGCGTCGTCGATGAGCTTCAGGGCACCATCGGGGTGGAGACCAGGCCGGGCGGCGGCACCACCTTCACCCTGCGCCTGCCCCTGTCGCTGGCGGTGATGCGGGTGCTGCTGGTGGAGGCGGCGGGTGAGGCCTTCGGCTTCACCGCCCAGCAAGTGGTCCACATTCTACGCCTGCCGCAATCGCAGATGCTGACGGTGGCCGAGCGCCAGGCGGTGGTGATCCACAACGAATTCGTTCCGGTGGTCAGCCTTGCCGCGCTGCTGTCCGTTCCGGCCAAACCTGACAACCCGGCCGACGACCTCCTGCTGGTGGTGGTTCAGGTGCGCAACGAGAAGCTGGCGTTGCGGGTCGATGCCCTGACCGACGAACGCGACATGGTGATCAAGCCCCTGCCGGAGCACCTCTCCGGCCTCGGCATGGTTTCGGGAATGGTGATGACCGGACGCAACGCCCTGGTGGGGGTGCTGCACGCCCCGGCCCTGCTGGACATGGCGCGCAAGGCCCGGGGCGACACCCGGACGGTGGCCAAGCCGGCCGGGCCGGTGCACAAGCGGCTGCTGGTGATCGACGATTCCCTGAACACCCGCGAAATCGTGCGCGATGTGCTGGAGGCGCACGGTTATCTGGTGACCCTGGCCGAGGATGGCCGCGACGGACTGCAAAAGGCCCAGGCCGGAGAGTTCGACGCGGTTCTCACCGATGTGGAAATGCCGAACATGGATGGTTTCGCCCTGACCGTCGCCCTGCGGGCCGAAGAGCGGTACCGTGACGTTCCGATCATCATCATCACTTCTCGACAGAAGGAAGAGGACAAGCGGCGTGGTATTCAGGCCGGTGCCGACGCCTATATCGTCAAGGGGGATTTCGAACAGGACAGTCTGGTTGATACCCTGCGGGGATTGCTGGGGTAGAGAGGTGGCCGGTCCCGTCCTGACGGGACGGGTCGGTTTGAACGGGAAGAGGAAGACCATGCGGATTCTGGTAGTCGATGACGACGCTCTGGCGGCGGAAATGACCTCGGCGGTTCTCGAGGATGGCGGCTGCGACGTGGTTGCGGTCGAAAGCGCCGATCTGGCGCTGGTCCATCTGGCCGGTGACGCCGATTTCGACGCGGTGGTGTCCGACATGAACATGCCGGGCCTCAGCGGGCTGGACCTGTTCCGCACCCTGCGCGGGCGGGGGATCGCCTTGCCGTTCATCCTGCTGAGCGGCGACGACCCTGCCGCGCTGAAGGCGCTGGAGCCCGGTCTCGACGCCTGTGTCGCCAAGGATGCCGATCTGGAAGCCGCCCTGATGGATGCCGTCGCCGACGTTCTGCTCCCAGGTGGCGATTGACCATGGAACCGCCTCGTACTCCGGCGCTGCGCAATCGGGTCGAGAGGCTGCGGCAAGCCTATCTCGCCAAGTTGCCGGCGACCTTGGTGGAGGCACGGCAAGGTCTGGGACGGCTGGTCGCCGATCCCCTGGACGACCGGGCTCTCGCCGACCTGCATCGGCTGTTTCACAACCTCAAGGGAACGGCGGCATCGCTGGGGCTGCCGAAGATCAGCGCCGAAGGGGCGGCGGGCGCCGAGACGCTGAAGACCCTGCAAGGCTTGGCGCCGTCGCAGCGGGAACTGGCGAGCGTTCTGGCGGATCTGGCCGGGCGCATCGGCTATCTCGAAGGACTGTCGGGTGAAGAGACGGCGGTGGCGCCCGAGCCCGCTCCGGCCCCGTCGGCGACTCCCGTTGCCGCCAGGAACGCATTCGACCCGCAGCGTCGGGTGGTGTTCCTGTGCGACGGCGACGTGGATGGCGAGCAGTTGGGGAGCCAGTTGGCCTGCTTCGGCTATACCTTCAACAGCTTCACCGACCCGGAGGCGCTGAAGGCGGCGGTTCTCGCCGACCCGCCCGACGCGGTGGTGATGTCGACCGCCGGCACCGGCATCTTCGACGGGGTCGAGGGCGGCCTCTCCATCCCCGTCCTGTTCGTGTCCGAGCGCCAGGATTTCGCCACCAGGCTGAAGGCGGTCAAGGCCGGCGGCGAGGCCTATTTTCTCAAGCCGGTCGCCGCCCATGAGGTGGTGGAGATTCTCGACACCGTCACCGTTCGCCACGAGCCGGACCCGTTACGGGTGCTGGTGGTCGATGACGAGCCGGAAATGGCGGCCTACCACGCCCTGATCCTGGAGGGGGCGGGAATGGTCGCCCGCCGCCTGGACGATCCTGCCCGGATTCTCGATGAGCTGGGGGAGTTTCAGCCCGATCTGGTGCTGATGGACATGTACATGCCCACCTGCTCGGGGCGTGATCTCTCGCGGGTGATCCGTCAGATCCCCCAATTCGTCAGCCTTCCCATCATCTTTCTGTCCAGTGAGACCGACAAGAGCTTGCAGGTTTCGGCCATGCGGGTGGGGGCCGACGGCTTCCTGACCAAACCCATTCAGCCCGAGGACCTGGTGACTGCCGTCGCCGTCCGGGCCGAGCGGACGCGGGTGCTGCGCTCCTTGATGATGCGCGACAGCCTGACCAGCCTGCTCAACCACACCACCTTGTCCCAGTTTCTCGAAACCTCCATCGCGGCGGCGCAGCGCAACGGTGGGCAGTTGTGCTTCGCCATGCTGGACGTGGACCACTTCAAGAAGGTCAACGACACCTATGGCCATCCGGTCGGCGATCAGGTGCTGGTGGCCCTGTCGCACCTGCTGAAGCAGCGCCTGCGCAATTCCGACATGGTCGGCCGCTATGGCGGCGAGGAGTTCGCGGCTATCCTCCAGAATGTCAGCGAGGACGAGGCCGTTCGCATCGTCGACAATATCCGCCGCGATTTCGCCGCCCTGACCTTCAAGGCCGGCGACACCGAGTTCTCGTGCTCGTTCAGCGGCGGGGTGGCCGGATTTCCCGCCATGGACGGCGCCGAGTCGATCGTCCAGGCCGCCGACCAGGCGCTGTATGCCGCCAAGCACGGCGGGCGCAATCGGATCATCGGCAGCGCCGTCGCGGCCGCCGGGCTCAAGGAGGGGGTATGACCGACATGCAGGCGACACTGGATCAGATCCTTTCCCTGCGGCGGGACAAGGCGGGGCCGGTGATCGATGTGGACGAGCCGACGGTCAAGCTGGTGATCGTCTCTCTCGGCGACCGCTGGTTCGCCTTCCATGGCGAGAAGATCAAGGAGGTTCTGGCCGACTGCCCGGTCTATTACCTGCCCGGATGCCCGTCCTCGCTGGAAGGCGTCATCAATGTTCGCGGCGATATCGAATCGGTGATTCGCCTGCACGCCCTGCTGGGTCTGCCGGAGCCCGTCGCCGGTCTGCCGTCGCGCATTCTGCTGGGCCAGGCGGCGACCATGCGCAGCGGCATTCGCGTTGATCGGGTCGAGGAGGTGATGGATGTGAACGAAAGCGCCATCCTGCCGCCGCCCCACACCATTTCCGAGGATCTCAGGCCGCTGGTGCTGGGAATCGTGTCTTTCCGCGACCATCTCATTCATCTCCTCGACCTGGACCGTCTGTTCGAGGATTACCGCTTGGGGCTGAGATAGGATGACCGAGACGCCGGATGGTCTGGCGGTGGTGCGTTTCGCGGCCGGCGGATGGCAATTCGCCGTCGAGGTCTCCCAGGTGCGCGCCATGATCCGCGAGACCGAGACCGGCGAGTCTTGCGTCAGCGCCGAAAGCCTGATCGGCCTGCCGCCGGGATCGCCGACCCGGCGAACCCGGCTGGTGATCGGGCCGGAAGCGCGAAGGGTGGAGGTCTCCGAACCGGTGGAGTTGGCAAGCCTGCCTGCGGATTGCCTGTTCCCGCTGCCGCCGCTGGTGGCGGAACGGATGACGCTGGTCGGTATCCGGGCGCTGGCGTTGACCCCGTCCGGTCCCGTTCTTGTCGTCGATTTTCCGGTCGCCGGGCGATGAGTCGCGGTCTCGCCGGCAAGGTCGAGCGGCTGCGGACCGCCTTCCTGTCCCAACTGCCCGGCCGGTTGAGCGAGGCCCGGACTCTGCTGGCCGGCTTGGCCGGCGGCGGTGACGGCGATTTCGCCGGCCGGCTGCGGCTGGTGCTGCATAATCTCAAGGGGGCCGCCGCCACTTTCGGCCTGAAGGAGATCAGCGAATCGGCGCGCGCGGCCGAGGATCTGCTGCTGCAATGGTCGCCGGAGGACCGCGACCGCCACCCCGTCCTGGCGACGGCCATGGCCGACCATCTTGCCGCCATGGAGGCGGCCTGGGCCCGGGCGCCAGTCGGGGCCGCCCTTCCGGGGGCATCGGGGACGGAGAGCGAGGACGAGCAGCAGGAGGCGCGCGCGGCCACCGGCCGGTTGGTCTATGTCTGTGACGACGATCCCATCGTCGCCGAGTACCTGTGTTCGCAACTGGCCGGATTCGGCTACGAACTGCGCTCGTTCGGTTCGCTGGCGGCGGTGCGCGACGGCGTGACGTCCCGGCGGCCGGACGCCCTGGTCATCGCCGCCGTTTTTGCCGAAGGGGAATTGGCGGGGTTCGACCTGGTGGATGAAATCCAGCGGTCCGGGGCGCCGATTCCCACCCTGTTCCTGTCGTCGCGCGACGACTTCGACGCCAGGCTACGGGCGGTACGGGGCGGTGGAGCCGGCTATTTCACCAAGCCGGTGCGGGTGATGGAGCTGGTCGGCCAGTTGGACCGGCTGACGTCGGGATTGGAACCCGATCCCCTGCGGGTTCTGATCGTCGACGACGAGCCCGAGGTTGCCGCCTATCATGCCGCCGTCCTCGATCAGGCGGGCCTGCGGACCCGGATCGAAACCGCGCCGCGCCGCGTGCTCGACGTGCTGGGCGATTTCGCCGCCGATCTGGTGCTGATGGATGTGCACATGCCCGGATGCAGCGGCCGCGAACTGGCGCAGATCATCCGCCAGATTCCCGCCCATATCAGTCTTCCCATCGTCTTCCTGTCGGCCGAGACCGACAGCGGCAAGCAGGAGTCGGCGTTGCGGGTGGGGGGCGACGGCTTCCTCACCAAGCCCATCGAACCCGAGCATCTGGTGTCGGCCGTGGTTCTGCGGGCGGAACGGATGCGCGCCCTGGCGGTGACGATGGAGGAGCTCCGCGTCGCCCGCGACCGGGCGGAGGACGCCCTGGCCCGCCTTACCCGCGCCCAGGAGGCCTTGGTTCAGGCCGAGAAGCTGGCCTCGCTCGGCTCCCTGGTGGTGGGGATCGCCCACGAGATCAACACTCCGCTCGGCATCGCCATGACCTGCGTGACCCATCTCGCCGACACCACCGCCCGTCTGCGCCGCCTGTTCGAGGCCGACGACATCGGGATCGACGATTTCGAGCGTTATCTGACGGGAGCGACCGACGCCACCGACCTGATCGTCGCCAATTGCGACCGGGCGGGAAGACTGATCCAAAGCTTCAAGCAGGTGGCGGTGGACCGCAGCAGCGAAACGCGGCGCAGTTTCGACCTGGCGGTGACCATCGATGAAATCCTGCGCAGTCTCGGGCCCAACCTCCAACGGGAGGGCCACCGCGTCGCGGTGGAGTGTCCCGCCGGCCTTCTGGTCGATGGCTATCCCGGCGCCCTGTCGCAAGTGCTGAGCAATCTGGTGATGAACTCCATGGTCCATGGCTACGACCAGGGGGTCGGTGGCCGGTTGACGGTCACCGTGGACCAGCCGGAGCCCGGCATGGTTCGCCTCGTCTATCGCGACGACGGCAGGGGGATCGCCGCCGAGCATCTGGGGCAGATCTTCGATCCCTTCTTCACCACCCGGCGGGGCTCGGGCGGCGCCGGCCTGGGGCTGCACATCGTCTACAACCTGATGACCGGCCCCATGCAGGGGCAGGTCGCGGTGGCCAGCGAAGCGGGCGACGGCGCGGCCTTCACCCTGTCCTTCCCCCAGAGCGTCAACCCGTATCGCGCAGCCGGAAACGATTAAGCTGGCCGTCCAGCCCGGCCGACAGCCGCGCCATCTCCCGGCTGATCTCGGAGATACGGGTGATGGACTGGGCGGTGTGGGTGCTGGCGGTGACGATCTCACGCAAGGCCACCACCACTTGTGAACTGGCGGTACGCTGCTGTTGGGTCGATAGCGAAATCTGCTGGGCGGCGTTGGTGGTCCGATGGGCGGCATCCACCAGTTCGGTCAGGCTGTCGGTGCTGTGGGCGGCGGATTCCATGCCGGAGGCGATGCCGTTGGCGCCTTTCTCGGAGGCGATGACCAGACGGCTGATGGAATCCTGGATCTGGCCGATCTTGCCCTCGATCTCGCCGGTGGACTCGGTGACGTTGTCGGCCAGGCGGCGGATCTCGGCGGCGACCACCCCGAACCGCCGGCCGGCCTCGCCGGCGCTGGCGGCCTCCAGGGCGGCGTTGAAGGCGATCAGCTTGGTCTGATCGGCGATGGTGTTGATGATGGTCATCACCCGGCTGATTTCCTTGGAGCGGTTGCCCAGTTCCAGGATTTCACGGAGGTTGTGCTGGTTGTCCGTCTGGATGTCGGTCATATGGGCGGTGACCGACTGCATGGCTTCTGAGCCCTTCTTGCTGCTTTCGTAGGTGAGGTTGGCGATGTCCACCACCGAGCCCGAGTATTCGGCGATCTGGATGGAGGAGGAGGACAGCTCCTCCATGGTGGCGGTGATCTGCGCCACCGAGGCCGACATCTCGCTGGATGCGGCGGCCTGGCCCTCCACCGATTCGGTGATGTCGCGGGCGGCGGCGTGGACCTGGCCGGCGTGCTGCTTCATCCCCGAGGCCAAGTCATGCAACTGGGAGCGCATGCGCCCGGCAGCCTCGGCCAACTGCCCAAGCTCGTCGGTGCCGTCCACCACGATATCGCCGGTCAGGTCGCCCTGGGCCACGTGGTCGACGCCGCGCATGACCGTGAAGATCCGCCGCGACAGATGGCTGGCGGTGGTCAGCGCCAGCGCGATGCCCACCAGCAGAACCAGGCCACCCACCAGCAGCGAGGTGGTGCGGGCCGCGCTCAGGCCGGCAATATAGCGGCTGCGGTCCATGGCGACTTCGATCACGCCGATGGTGGCGCCGGAATAGTCCTGGAGCGGTGCCGCGTAGACCGCCAGGGGCTTGCCCGCGACGTCCACATGGCTCAGCTGCGGCTCACCCCCGGCGGCCTTGAGGATGGCCGAGGACGTGCTGAGCGGGTCCTTGCCCAGGGTCGAACCGAAGGTGGTGACGGTCTGGTCGGCGACCAGATGCAGGGCGAGGTCGACACCTTGGCGCTCCTTGAAGGCGTCGAAGAAGCCCTGGTCGAAAGCCAGCCCGAATTCCACCGAGCCGGTATGGCGGCCGGCGCTCTCCACGGGAACCACGCCGCGAATTCCCAGGCCGGCGACGCCGCTTTCCAGGCCGCGGGTGGGAGCGAGGGTCTTGTTGGTGTTGACCACGGTGCGGCGGAACGACGACAGGTCGTCGCCGAATTTCTCGGGCTTGTGCAGGCGCAGGAAGGCGATGGCGGGCGGGGTGTGAAACTGGAACTGCTCGATGCCGAAACGCTGGGCGGTGGCCTTGTAGGCCGGCAGCAACAGGGCGCCGAGACCGGCGCGATCCCCGGCGGCGAACCGGTCCTGGACCGGCGGCAGGGCGGCGACGAAGGCGGCCAGGGCTTCGGCCATGCGGCTTTGCGCGGCAATGGCCTGGGTGACCGCCTTGACGTGGTCGGCCAGTTCGCGGGTCTCGGCCTCGTCGACCAGGGTGGTCATGGTCCGCAGATTGGTCGCGGTCAGGGCCAGGATCACGATCACCACCGACGATCCCATGGCCAATAGAATCTTGGCCCAAAGGCGAAGATTGCCCAACATGCGCGACCCCTTGATCAATTGTTCCCCTACTTTGTGCGTGTCCATTAGGGATTGGTCAAGCGCCAGGGCGGGAATGTCAAAAGACGCTACGATTCAGCACAAATCCGGGGAATGCCTCAGCCGCACTTGGAATAGCCGCAGGAGGTGCAGGTGTCGCAGCCCTCGGAGCGGATCAGGGCCGGCTGGTTGCATTTGGGGCAGTGGCGCAGGCGGGTCTCGCCCAGGTTGACCACCTTGCGCTCCTCGCGGGCTTCCGGCGGTTCGCGCGCCGCCTTGGGATCGGGCAGGAAGCCGATGGCGATCATATGGCGCTCGATCACCTCGCCGATGGCGGCCAGCAGCGACGGCACGTAGCGGCCGTTCATCCATTGGCCGCCGCGCGGATCGAACACCGCCTTCAACTCCTCGACCACGAAGGCCACGTCGCCGCCGCGGCGGAACACCGCCGAGATCATGCGGGTCAGCGCCACCGTCCAGGCGAAATGCTCCATGTTCTTGGAGTTGATGAACACCTCGAACGGCCGCCGCCGGCCGTCCTGGATGATGTCGTTGAGGGTGATGTACATGGCGTGGTCGGAATCGGGCCAGCGCACCTTGTAGGTGGAGCCGGGCAGCGCCTCGGGCCGGTCGAGCGGCTGGGTCAGGTGGACGATGCCGCCGGCCTCGAACGGGTCGGAATGCTTGATCCGGGTCTTTTCCAGCGGCAGTTCCGGCTCGTCGCCGGCGTTGTCGTCCTGGGCGGGCTTGACCTCCAGCACCGAGCCGGTGACGTCGTTGGGGCGGTAGGTGGTGCAGCCCTTGCAGCCCAGGTCGTAGGCCTGGCGGTAGACGTCGCGGAAGCTGTCGAAGTCGATGCTTTCCGGCACGTTGATGGTCTTGGAGATGCTGGAATCCACGTATTTCTGCACGGCGGCCTGCATCACCACATGGTCGCCGGGGGTGAGGTTCTGGGCATCGACGAAGCCGGAGGGCAGCGGTGCGCCGTCGCCGCGCAGGCGGTGGAACAGACGCAGGGCGTAATCGCTGACCTCTTCCTCGCGGCGGGTGCCGTCGCGCTGGAGGACGGTGCGGGTATAGGTGAAGCTGAACACCGGCTCCAGGCCCGACGAGACGTTGTCGGCGAACAGCGAGATGGTGCCGGTGGGGGCGATGGAGGTCAGCAGGGCATTGCGGATGCCGTGGGCCTTGATCGCCTCGACCACGTCGGCGTCGAGGCTCTGGACGTTCTCGCCGGCCAGGAACTTGTCGCGGTCGAACAGCGGGAAGCTGCCCTTCTCCTTGGCCAGCTCCACCGAGGCCAGATAGGCGGAACGGCGCAACGCCGCCATCCAGGTCTCGGTCAGGCGGATGGCGGTGCTGCCGCCATAGCGGGCATTGCACAGGATCAGGGCGTCGGCGAGGCCGGTGATGCCCAGCCCGATGCGGCGCTTGGACTGGGCCTCGACGCGGTGCTGCTCCAGCGGATAGTTGGAGACGTCGATGACGTTGTCCATCATGCGGACCGCCATCCGCACCAGCTTGTCCAGTTGCGCCAGGTCGAGGGTGGCGCCATCCTCGAACGGATGCTCCACCAGCTTGGCCAGGTTGATCGAGCCCAACAGGCAGACGCCATAGGGCGGCAGCGGCTGCTCGCCACAGGGGTTGGTGGCGTGGATGTCTTCGCAGTACCACAGGTTATTCAGGCGGTTGATGCGGTCGATGAAGATGACGCCCGGCTCGGCATAGGCGTAGGTGGCGCGCATGATCTTGGTCCACAGATCGCGCGCCGGCAGGCTTTTATAGGCGACGCCCTTGAAGGTCAGCTCCCACGAGGCGCCTTCCTTGACGGCGTCCATGAAGGCGTCGGTGACCAGCACCGACAGGTTGAACATGCGCAAGCGGCCCGCTTCCCGCTTGGCGTCGATGAAAGCCTCGATGTCGGGATGGTCGCAGCGCATGGTCGCCATCATGGCGCCCCGGCGCGAGCCGGCGCTCATGATGGTGCGGCACATGGCGTCCCACACATCCATGAAGGACAGCGGTCCCGAAGCGTCGGCGCCGACGCCCTTGACCGGCGCGCCCTTGGGCCGCAGGGTCGAGAAGTCGTAGCCGATGCCGCCGCCCTGCTGCATGGTCAGGGCGGCTTCCTTCAGATGCTCGAAGATGCCGCCCATGTCGTCGGGGATGTTGCCCATGACGAAGCAGTTGAACAGGGTGACGCGGCGGTCGGTGCCGGCCCCCGACAGGATGCGTCCGGCCGGCAACACCTTGAAATCGCTCATGGCATCGAAGAAGCGGTCTTCCCATGTCGCCGGATCGGCCTCGGCGGTGGCCAGGGCGCGGGCAACGCGCCGCCACGACTCCTCGATGGTCTTGTCGATGGGTTCGCCCTCGGCGGTCTTCAACCGATACTTCATGTCCCAGATCTGCTGGGAAATGGCTGCCACCTGCGTCATCGATCTGCCTCTCCGCCCCACGCACACGCCTGCTCCAGCGCGAGTCTAGGACTCGGGGCGGTGGGAAATCAAGCGGGATGTTCTTTTTTTGTACCCACAGGGTTGTTCCGCCCCCGTCCCCCCGGCAATGCAGGGCGGAATCGACTTATCCCCAGTATCCCCATCCAGGCGGATGGGGATGGAATCGGCCGTTTGGCCGATCCACAGACTTATCCACAGCGGGTGGCGTGGCCCCACCCCCGGATCGGGGCTGCCTATACGCCGGGAAAGCGCTGGCGGGCCTCGGCGACCAGCCGGTCGGTAGCGGTCTCGACCCGGCTCTCCAACTCGATCATGAAGGCCTTGCGGTCCATGCCGGGGGTGATGGCCGGCAGGGCCTCGATGGTGATGGTCCCCGGCTTCTTGAGGAAGCCGCGCCGCCGCCAGAACAGCCCGGAATTCAAGGCGATTGGTATGACCGGGAGCTTCAGCGCCCCATACAACATGGCCACCCCGGAATGGTAGGGAAGCTTGGCGCCGGGGGCGGCGCGGGTGCCTTCGGGGAAGATGACGACGGGGCGTCCGGCGGCGACGGATTCCTCGGCTCCCTTGACCATGGCCTTCAACGCCTTGGTGCCGGCCGAGCGGTCGATGGCGATGACGCCGGTCTTGCCCAGGTACCAGCCGAAGAAAGGTATCCACAGCAGTTCGCGCTTCAAAATGTAGGCGGGGTCGTTCAGCAGCAGGTGGAAAATGAAGGTCTCGATGACCGACTGATGCTTGGAGGCGACCAGGAACGGGCCGGTGGGAAGGTTCTCCCGGCCGCGCAGTTCGAAGTCCAGTCCGCTGATCCGTCGCAACCCCCCCAGGACGCCGGCCAGCCAAAACCTCACCGCCGGCCGCATGGCCCGGCGCGGCGCCAGCAGCAGCGGCAGGTACAAGACCGACAGCCCGACGGTCCAGACCCAGATGAAGACGACGAACAATGCGGATCTCAGGACGGTCACGGCTTCCTCTCCGGTGGTTTCGGGATGAGCAGATGGCGGGCCTGCGCCGCCAGGTACTTGGTGTATTCGGTGGCCAGCAGATGGGCGGTTCCCGGCCAGCGCCACCACTGGTCCCGCTTGAAGGCGTCGGGAAACACCGGATGGGCGACGATGGTCGCATCGGGCATGGCGCGGCGGAACTCCAGGACGGAGCGGCGCATATGGTAGGACGCCGTCACCAGCCGCAGCGAGGTGAAATGCTCGGCCTCCATCCAGGCGGCGGTCTCGGCGGCGTTGCCGGTGGTGTCGTCGGCGGCATGGCCGAGGACGATGCAGCAGCGCGCCTCGGATTGCGGCAGGTGGAGTTGGCGCAACAACTCGGGCAGGTCGACACCCTTGTGCACGCCGGAGATGAACAGCTTGCGGCCCTTGCCGGCCTCCAGCAGGGCCAGCCCGCGCGACAGGCGCTCGCTGCCGCCGGTCAGCACCACGATGGCGTCGGTCACGGTGTCGCCGTCCTCGACCGTGGCGTCCAGCGAGGTGGCGAAGATCAGCAGACCGCCGACCCAGGCCCCCGCCAGGGCGCCGAGGAGGATGCACGCCGCCAGCGCGGCGCGGTTGAGCTTCGGCGTTCCGCTCATGGCATCCGCGACAGGGTGCCGTGCACGGTGAGCCGTGCCGTCAGCATGGCGAGGCCGGCGGCCAGCAGCGGCAGCAGGGCGATGGTGACATAGCCGAGCAGCGGCAGGCTCAGGCTCGGCAGGAAGCCGCCCTCCAGCCGCCGGGCGGACCAGCCGATGGCGGTCAGCGCCGGCAGGGCCATGCCCAGGCCCATCAGTCCGCCGGCGATGCCCAGCGCGAAGGCGCGGTCGGCGAACTGGCGGGCGATGTAGTCGTCATGGGCACCGATCAGGTGCAGCACCTCGATGATGCCGTGGTGCACCGCCATGCCGGTGCGGGTGCCGTAGACCACGGTGGCCGAGGTCACGGCGCCGATCAGCGCCACCACCACGATGGCCAGCCACTGGATGGTGCGCGACAGGTTGATCAGGCGCGACAGCCAGACCCGGTGGTCGTCGAGCGAGGCGCCGGGCACCGCCCGTGACAGCCGTTCGGCCACCTCGGCCAGATCGATGTGGACATTGGCATCGACGGTGACGTCGATCAGGCGTGGCAGCGGCAGGTCCTGGACCACGTCGGTGCCGCCCAGCCAGGGCTCCAGCAGCGCCAGGGTCCGCTTCTTGTCGAAGGCCTTGACCATCAGCACGCCCGGCACCTTGCGCATGACCTCCACCGCCAGATGGACCCGCTCGTCGGTGGCGGCCTCGGCCTGCTCGCCGCCGGCGGGCAGCACCTGCACCGTCAGCGTTCCCGACACGTCATGGTCCCAGCGGTCGATGACGCCGCTGATGACGAAGGCGCCGGCCACCGCCATGGCGGCCATGAACACCATCAGCGCCACCAGCCAGGGCAGGAAACGGCTGGTGGCGTCGCCGGCCAGCGGCAGGTCGGAATGGCGGCCGAACATCACCCCCCCTCCATGGCTTCACGGACCTTGGTCACCATGCCGTGTTCGATATGGACCCGGGGCAGATGGATGAAGCGCTGGACCAGCAATTCGTTGTGGGTGGCGACCACGATGGTGGTGCCCAGCTTGTTCAGTTCCTCGAACAGGTACATCAGGCGCATGGCGATGTGGTCGTCCACGTTGCCGGTGGGCTCGTCGGCCAGCAGCAGGTCCGGCCGCCCGATCACCGCGCGGGCGATGGCGACGCGCTGCTTCTGCCCGCCTGACAGGGTCGAGGGTTTGGCGCCGAGATGGTCGGCCAGCCCGACCCAGGCCAGCAGTTCGGGAACGTGTTTCTGGATTTCGGATTCGCGCACGCCGCGCACCCTGAGCGGCAGGGCGACGTTGTCCAGCGCCGTCAGGTGGTCGAGCAGGCGGAAGTCCTGGAACACCACGCCGATGCGGCGGCGCAGAGCCGGCAGCTCGTAGCGCTTGGTGGTGGCGATGTCGCGGTCGAACAGCACCACCCGGCCGCGCGTCGGGCGCAGCCCCAGATACATCAGGCGCAGGAGTGACGACTTGCCGGCTCCCGAAGGACCGGTCAGAAAATGGAACGAGCCCGACGGCAAGGCGAACGTGACGTCCTGAAGCACTTCCGGCCCCAAGCCGTAACGAAGCCCGACGCTGTCGAAACGGATGATATTTTCCCCACGAGGGCGATGCCGCACGGCGTCTTCTCCCAAACGCGGCGAAGGATGGCACGGCCGCGTCCCTGTTGTCCACATGCCCTCGCCAAGGGCGTCCTGTTCTCTCCAGACGCCCTTGTGTTGGTCTGCGCTCCAGCCTATAAGAAAGTACGTCTTTCTGGGTCTTAGCAAAACATGCTCATCACCTGCCCGAACTGCGGTACCAACTTCTCGATTCCGGACGCGGCCCTGGGCGCGACCGGACGCAAGCTGAAGTGCGCCAAGTGCGAGCACAAGTGGTTCCAGGAACCGCTGATGGTCATGGAAGAGGACGATACCGACCTGGATCTCAGCGGCCCGTCGTTTTCGGCCCCCCCTCCTCCGTCCTTCTCCGAGCCGACCCGTCAGGAGCCGAATTTCGACGCGCCGCCGCGCCCCATGGCGCGCCCCGCCGAGGTGGACCTGGACGACCTCGACATGGAGTCGCCGCCGGTCCCCAATTTTGGGCCGCGCATCGCCCCCGAGCGCAACGACGACGACCTGTCGGCCCAATCCCTGCTGGACGACATGCCGCAGCCGATTCCCGACGTGTTCTCCACCTCGTCGGACGGGAAGAAGGGAACCGGCTTCCTGTGGGTGCTGCTGGTGCTGCTGGTGCTGGGTGGCCTCGGCGGTGCCGGGTATTATTTCCAGGACATTCTGGTGGACGCGGTGCCCGAGGCCGGCGAGCTGCTGGCCCAGGTCGGCCTGCGCCACGAGAAGCCCGGCGCCGGGTTGGAACTGCGCAAGGCCGGCACGCCGGAGCGTTTCGTCCACAACGACACCGACGTGCTGGTGGTGCGCGGCATCATCGCCAACGTCACTGACCGCGTCCGGCCGGTTCCGACCATGAAGCTGGTGCTCATGGACAAGAATAAGCAGTCGGTTCAGGAAAAGCTGTCGCAGCCGCCGGTTACCGCCTTGGACCCCCAGGGTACCGCCAGCTTCAAGATCATGCTGGAGCGTCCCGATCCCAACGCCGTCGAGGTGGTGGTGGTCTTCGTCGAGTCCGGCGACGCCAAGCTTGCCCCGCCGCCGGCTCCCAAGCCGCTGGCGCCGTCCGCCGCTCCCGACGTGGCTCCGGCTCCGGCCTCTCCGCCGCCGGCGGAGGCCAAGCCCGAGGCCAAGTAGCGGCTTTCGTGGCCGGTCCGGCAGCCTCCTCCGGGCTGCGTCTCGACAAGTGGCTGTTCTTCGCCCGCTTCTTCAAATCGCGCGCCCTGGCGACCCGGGTGGTCGAAAGCGGCGAGGTGCGTCTCAACGGCCGGGTGGTGGCCAAGCCAGCCCAAACGGTAAGTCCCGGCGATGAGCTGATCTTCCCCACCGGACCGAAATGGCGCCGGCTGCGGGTCCTGGCCCTGGCCGAGTCCCGCCGTCCCGCCCCCGAGGCTCGGCTGCTTTACGAGGATTTGGCGGTAGGCATCATTCCATCGGGGCCGAGTAGGCTGTCCGACAGCACCGGATAAGTGGCGCGGGCATTGAACATCTGATAGTGCCACCACTCATTGCGATAGAAATCCCAGCCGGCGGTGGTCATCAGCCCCATCAGGAGATGGCGGTTGCGCTGGGCCTCCGGCGGGATGTCCTGGTTGCCGTGATGGGAGCGCGGGGTGAATTCGTCGAAGGCGGTGCCCATGTCGAGAGGCTGGCCGGTAGTCTCGTCGATCAGTTCGAGGTCCACCGCCACACCCATGGAGTGGGGGGAGCCCCGGCGCGGATCGGCCAGGAAGCCGGGATCGGGAGTGTGGTTCCACAGCACCCATTGCGCCTCGGCGGGGCGGAAGGCGTCCAGCACCCGCAGCCGCAGGCCCAGCGGCCGCGCCAGTTCGACCGTGCGGGTCAACAGGCGGGCGGCGTCGGCGTGCAGCCAGCAGCCGGCCTCGGCGCCATAGACCGGCTTGCCGGTGAAGTTGTCGGCGGTGGCGTAGGCCAGCGCCACATCCAGATCGAACGTGGCGGCGGTTATGGGGACCAGCGGGAACATCTTCATCCTTTCTTTTCTGGCGAACCGGCAGTATAGCGGCGCCATGATCGGACTTGTCCCATGATTATTCTGGCCATCGACACCTCGACCTCGGCCTGCTCCGCCGCCCTGTGGCGCGACGGCGTCGTGCTGGCGCGGCGGTTGCGGTCCATGGCGCGCGGCCAGAGCGAAGCCCTGATCCCCATGGTGGCGGAGGTCATGGCCGAGGCCGGCCTCGATTTCGCCAAGATCGGTTCCGGGGGGCTCGACCTGCTGGCGGTGACGGTGGGGCCGGGGGCGTTCACCGGCTTGCGCATCGGTCTGGCGGCGGCGCGCGGTCTCGCCCTGGCCTCCGGCCTGCCGCTGGCCGGGGTTTCGACGCCGCTGGCGGTGGCGGCCTCGGTGCCGCCGGCCGAACGGGTCGGCCGCACCATTCTGGCGGCCATCGATTCCCGGCGCGACGAAGCCTGGGTCCAGGCCTTCGACGCCGACCTGACGCCGCTGGGCGCGGTGACCGCCCTGTTGCCCGAGCAGGTTGCCGGGCTGGTGGCGGGGCCGGTGGTGCTGGCCGGCGATGCCGCGCCCCGGCTGATGGGGCGGCTGCCCGACGCTGTCCTGGCCAGTTCTCCCGGCTGGCCCGACGCCGCCATGGTCGCCGAAGTGGCGGCGGCGCAATGGGCCAAGGGACAATCCTTGCCGCCCGAGCCGCTGTATCTGCGGCCCCCCGACGTCACCGTAACGTGAGCGGGCTCGAACTGCTTCCGGTCGGCCTGGTGCATGCCGAATTGCTGGCCGGCATGCATGCGGTGTGCTTCGCCGAGCCGTGGAGCGCGCGCTCCATGGCCGAGGTTCTGGGCATGCCGGGAGCCGAGGGGTTGATCGCGGTGGACGGGGACTCGCTGACCCCCAGCCGGGAAGGGCCGGGGCCGGCCGGTCTGGTACTGTGGGGGCGGGTGCTGGACGAGGCCGAGATCCTCACCATCGCCGTGCTGCCGCCCTGGCGCCGGCAGGGGTTGGGCGGCCGGTTGCTGACCGCGGCCATGGCGGCGGCGGCGGCGGCAGGGGCCAAAACTATGTTTTTGGAGGCAGCGGCCGACAATGTCGCCGCCCTGGCCCTCTACGGCCGCCATAATTTCGAGCAGGTTGGACGGCGTAAGGGGTATTACGGAGGTATCGACGCCGTCACCATGCGGCGAGATCTTGTCCAGGCTGAAATCGACCCCTGATTACGCTTAATATCCACAACTACACCAAGGGCTTATTTCTTGCGAATGAGGATCCGATGGATACCATCTTCGGCCTCGCCATCCTCCCGTGTCGTGCTGACGATTTCATGGCCGAGTTCGGTGATGGATCTCGGAACGTTACCAAGCGGTTCGGAACCTTTGAGGCGCACCTCCAGCAGCTCACCGGAGGGCATGCGTTCCACCAGTAACTTGGTCTTGACGAAGGTCATCGGGCAGACCTCGGTAGTGATGTCAAGGCTGTAGTTCAGCTTCTCAGTCATGCGGAATCCGTCACTTTCGTTTATCGTATTGGTTATTGCCACGGCCGGGTGAAAGATTTATATAAGAGGCCATCGTCGAATATGGAGGCATGCTCTAGATGTCGGAGCGCTCGAACAGCAGCGACCTGCTTTCGCTTACCACTGAAATCGTAGCGGCGCACGTTGCAAACAATAGTGTGGCGGTCGTCGACCTTCCGCATCTGATTCAGGAGGTCTATCGGACGCTCTCCTCCGTCGGCAGTGTCCCGGTGGTGCCCGAGCGGCCCCAGCCGGCCATCGCGGTGAAGAAGTCGGTGACTCCCGACTACATCATCTGCCTGGAAGACGGCAAGAAGCTGAAGATGCTCAAGCGTCACCTCAAGACGGCTTACAACATGAGCCCGGAAGAGTATCGCGAGCGTTGGGGCCTGGCTGTCGATTACCCGATGGTTGCTCCCAACTATGCGCAGCATCGCTCGACCCTGGCCAAGAAGATCGGGCTGGGCACCAAGCCGCGCAAGCGCAAGCGGGCTATCTGATCGACGGCCCTGATCGTCGGAACGTCCGGAGGCGTGCCTCCGTGGCGTTGCCGGCTCGGGGGCGCTCGCACCTCGCCAGTTGACGGATGGGGCCATGGTTTCCCGGATCGAACAGCGCTGTATCGACAAGAACATGAAGATGACCGACCAACGTCGGGTCATCGCGCGTGTCTTGTCGGAATCGGCCGACCATCCCGATGTGGAAGAAGTCTATCGCCGCGCGACGGCGATAGACCCGCATATCAGCATCGCCACGGTTTATCGCACCGTGCGACTGTTCGAAGAGGCGGACATTCTGGAGCGGCATGATTTTGGCGACGGCCGCGCCCGCTACGAGGAAGCGGCGGGCGACCATCATGACCATCTGATCGACATGCAATCCGGCAACGTCATCGAGTTCACCAGCAGCGAGATCGAAGTCTTGCAGCGTGAGATCGCCCGGCGTTACGGCTACCGGCTGGTGGGTCATCGACTGGAACTCTATGGAGTTCCATTGACTTCTGGTGACAAACCGGAAGAAAAATAGGTCGGGCGGTTCCGATGGCCGGGCCGTGACGACGACGGAACCAAAGAATCCATGCAGCCTGTTTCCCCGACCGTCGAGACCTCGGATCGGCTTGAGGTTCGACTTGCCGAAAGTGACGACGAGGTCGCCGCCGCTCAAGCGTTGCGCTATCGCGTCTTCTACGAGGAAATGGGGGCCAAGCCGAGCCCGGCCATGCGGGAGCGTCACACCGATTTCGACGACTTCGACGCGGTCTGTGATCATCTGCTGGTGATCGATGGCGGCAAGGGCAAGGGGGCCGACGGCGTGGTCGGAACCTATCGTCTGATCCGCCGTCAGGTTGGCGAGGCCTTTGGGCGGTTTTATACCGAAGGCGAGTACGACATCGCCAACATCCTCGCCAATGGCGGCAACTTCATGGAATTGGGGCGGTCTTGCGTCGATGCCGCTCATCGCAACGGCGCCACCATGAAAAAGCTGTGGGACGGAATCGCCGCCTATGTCTTCGATCACAATATCGATCTGATGTTCGGTTGCGCCAGCCTGCCCGGCACCGATCCCCGGCAGTTGGCCGATCATCTCGGCTATCTCTACCACCACCATCTCGCGCCGGCATCCTTGCGGCCACGGGCTCTGCCGCACCTCTACGTGGACATGGCGCTGTCCCCCAAGGACAGTCATAATCCCCGGCGGGCGTTGGCCGAACTGCCGCCGCTGATCAAAGGCTATCTCCGGCTGGGGGGCTTTGTCGGCGACGGCGCGGTGATCGATCATCAATTCAACACCACCGATATCTGCGTCATGGTCAAGACCGACCTGATCACTGCCAAATACAGGGCGCATTACGACCGCGTCGTCCGTGACCCCTCCGGCGAGGATTGAGTATTTTCATGGTTTCTCCCGTGGTCGCCATCCTGCGATTCCTCGCCTTCACCGGCTGGACCCTGCTGCTTCTGCTCCCCTACCTGCTGCTGCGGCTGGTGGCCCCGTCCCATTCCATCGGCTACACCCGCTTCTACTGGCGGGGGGTGACGCGCATCATCGGCTACACCGTGGTGGCCAGCGGCGCGCCGCTGGAGAGCGAGGGTCCGGTGCTGTTCCTGCCCAACCATGCCAGCTATCTCGACATCATCGTCCTGGGCAGTCTGTTGCGCGCCTATTTCGTCGCCAAGGCCGAGGTCGCCGGCTGGCCCGGCCTCGGCTTCCTGGCGCGGATTTCGCGGACGGTGTTCGTCGATCGGCGGCCCGGCGCCACGGCGCGCGAGCGCAACCATGTGCGGGAGCGGCTTCAGGCCGGCGATTCGCTGATTCTGTTCGCCGAGGGGACCAGCAACGACGGCAACCGGGTTCTGCCGTTCAAGAGCGCGCTGCTGTCGGTGGCCGAGGGCGACGTCGCCGGCTCCGACGGCGAGCCCCGACCGCTGGTGGTGCAGCCGATTTCCATCGCCTACACCCGGCTGGACGGCCTGCCCATGAGCCGGGCGTTGCGGCCGTTCTTCGCCTGGTACGGCGACATGACCCTGGCCAACCATCTGGTGGGGGCGCTGGGCCTGGGGCGTATCACGGTCGAGGTCGAGTTCCACCGCCCCGTCACCCTGGCCGAATTCGGCACGCGCAAGGGGCTGGCCAACCACTGTCACGAGGTGGTGGCCAACGGCGTCACCCGGCTGCTGGCCGGGCGCGCGGCGGTATGACACCGTCTCCTCCCCCAAACTGACCTTTCAGTTTGGGGGAGGAGACGGCAAGGGCGAAGCCCGCCATGGCCCATGCCGTGTAATACATGTCCCGGTAATCGCAACCGATTACCGGGACCGCCCTCATGCGGCGGGCGGGCGCTGTGCGCCCTTGCCTCCCGCGCCATAAGGCGCGCGGCCCTTTGGGCCTAACCAAATCCCGATGAGTCCGGCTCATCGGGATTTG
>NZ_CAINTR010000082.1 GCF_903853455.1 uncultured Magnetospirillum sp. | reverse complement strand
GGTCGCCATAATCCGTGGACGGGCCCTGCTCGAAGGTTTTGAACCACTCCCAATTGATCAAATTGCCCGCCTCGGGAACCGGGCTTTGCTGGTATTGTGAGTTAAAGTAATAGGGACCCAGGTCACGACGGAGTCGGTCGAGAACCGAGCGGGGTTCCCGGATCGGCTGCAGCACGTCGCCAGAGGAGCGGGTGAAGAAGCGCCCCTCACCGAGATTGTAGCGTTCATCCGAATCGGCGATGGCCGGAAGGCGGAGAAGCTCCCAGCCCTCCTGCTCAAAGAGAGTAGCGGCAAGGTCGTCCACGTGGACCCGCTGCATGATGACGATGATGATGCCGTCACGTTTGTCGTCCAACCGGCTCAGCAGAGTGCCGTTGAACCAGCGGACGACGTCTTCACGCTTCACCGCAGAATGGGCATCCTGGGCTTTGATCGGGTCATCGACGATGATCATGCCGCCGCCGCGTCCGGTCAGGGTGCCGCCCACCGAGGTGGCGAGACGATATCCTCCCATGGTGGTTTCAAAATCGTCCTCGGCCAATTTCTTGGGGTTGAGCCGAGTCCGGGGAAAGGTGTCCTTGTAAAATTTCTGCTCCATCACCGTGCGAGTATCGCGGCCCAGCTTTCCCGCCAGATCGGCGGAATAGCTGGCGCAGATAATACGGCGGCTGGGATCGTGGCCCAGGATAAATGCCGGAAATGCCACCGAGGCAGCGATGGATTTGAGGCTACGCGGCGGCAGGTTGATAATCAGACGCCGGGTTTTATACTCATAGGCCAGGGTTAGGTAATGGGCGATCAGATCAAGATGCTGGCTGTCCACATAGGCTTGGCTGCCATCCACGGTCATCAGACATTTGATGATGAAACTCTTGAGGTCGCGACGAAAGATCGCCTGCATTTTTCTGGCCGGGGTCACGACGAGGGCTCCTGCTTCTGGCGCAAGAGGAACTGGTCCATGATCACCTGATCATCGGCCGACAGATCCTCCGTCACGTCATCGGCTTCGGCGGCGTGGCGGCGCTCGACCGTGGCCTGGATCGTCTGAAACGCTCGGGCATCCCCCTTCATGGCCTTGGCCACGATCGCCTTGGCCAGCACCCGCTGCTTGGTCAAGGTGAGAGGATGGCCGCCCTCGGTCACGACCACCTTCTGTTGAAGCTCGTCCATCAAGTCGGCGGTCAGATTCTGGGCGCCCTTGGGGCGGCCATTGGGATTGCCGGACTGGCCCTTGCCCCACGGGCTGCCGCGCGGCGGCTTGCCATAGCCAACTTTAAAATCACGCGCCATGACCGATCTCCTTCCGCACCATGGCGACGGTGTCATCGAAGATCTCGCCGGACTTGGCCAAAATTGCCTCCTGCCCGGTGATCTTCTGCCAGCGGCGGATGGTCACGTCGCAATAACGTGGTTCCAATTCCATCAGGCGAGCAATGCGACCGGTGCGCTCGGCCGCCAGCAGGGTGGTGCCGGAGCCACCGAAGGGATCGAGGACGAGGCCGCCCCGATGGGAGCAATCGAGCAGGGCGTCGGCCACCATGGCCACCGGCTTAACGGTGGGGTGCTGGGTCAGCTCTTCCATACGACCGGTGTGGAAGGAGTTGGCCCCCGCATAATCCCAGACATTGGTGCGGTAGCGCCCATTCGCTCCGAGTTCAACGTTATTGATGAACGGGCCGGAACCGTTTTGAAACACCAGAACCAATTCATGCTTGGAGCGGTACAATGAGCCCATGCCGGCATTGGTTTTGTTCCAGACGCAGAGATTTTTGAGGGACCACGTTGCCGAATCTCCGGCATCCAGGATCTCGCGCAGATGGCGCCAATCCATGCAGGCGAAGACGGCGGCGCCCTTGGCGGTGACGGAGGCCAAACAGGTGAAGGCGGTGGTCAGGAAGGTGGTAAATTCCGCCACCGACATCTCGCCGCTGGCCATAGCAAATTCCTGGTGTTTGACGGCTCCCAGGCCACACACATGGTGGTCGATTTTGACGTTGTAAGGCGGATCGGTGAACACCACCTGGGCCAAATCGGAGCCCATCAACGCACCATAGGCCCCCGCGTCGAGGGCGTTGCCGCACAGCAGGCGGTGCGGGCCCAACAGCCAGAGATCCCCGGCCTGCGTCACCAGGGGGGCATCCTCATCGATCTCGACATCGTCATCGGCCGGATCGGTGGATGCCAAACCCTGGATCAGAAAATCCACCTCGGGCAGATCGAACCCGGTGAGCGTAATATCGATCTCATTATCGAATGAGAGCAGACTCTGCAGCTCGATGGCGAGAATTTCTTTGTCCCAACCGGCCAACTCGGCCAAATGGTTGTCAGCGAGAATATAGGCGCGGATTTCGGCGTCGCTCAGATGCTCGAAAGTCATGGTCGGCACCGTTGCCATGCCCAACAGCTTGGCGGCCTCGACCCGGCCATGACCGGCGATGATGCGCCCCGACTGATCGCTCAGCACCGGGTTCATAAACCCGAAACGCACGATGCTGGCCGCGATCTTCTTGATCTGGGCCGGGGAGTGGGTGCGGGCATTGCGTTCATAAGGGCGCAGATCGGTGATCGGGCGTTCGACGACCTGGACCGTCGCCGATAGGCTGGGGGGCAATTTCACAATCTCGTTCATAGCAACCTCATTTCACGCTTTATTTCGATAAATTACGGAGCCCTAACCTGGCCGACCGCGCCGCTTCGCCAGCGCCTGGGACAGTTCCCATTCGAGACGGCTCGCAAACTCGGCGATCTCGACGACCATGGCCTTGCGCTCCTCCCATGTGCGGGTATTGAACCCCTCGGCCAAGGCGGTGGCGCCCGGAATAAACATGGGGGTGTAGATCATCGGGGTGGTATCCGCCGAGGCTTTGAGGAGGCCGGACAAATCGACCCGGCCCACCAGCATGTAGATGCGAAAATCCACCATCGCCACCCCATCAACCACAATGACATGGCATTCTGGTCGGTCCGTGGCGGCGACATACTGACCAAAGACCGGCTGCATTTGCAGTATCCGGCCATACTGGATTTTCAAGTCGGCACGGATACGGCGGAGTAAGAAAACGATATCGCGCTGAGTGAACCCAGCATCGAGCAGGTCGATGCCAATCCCCAGGCAGAAGGCATCGAATCCAGTGTAGGCGGCTTCGATGCCCTTCCCCCCAGGAAGAGCGTCAAGAAAGGCATAACCAGGGAACTGTGCGATATCCTCTTTGCGATCCAGGTCCAGCAGGCGCTTGATACAGGCGGCAAACACCGACGACTGCGGCGTCGATCCGCGTCCCAAAGCCCGCCAGAGGGCTTCCTCGACTTGATTGCGCTTAAAGGTTGCAGTCATGTCCGCCTCGCTGATTCAAATACAGAACAGCTGGACCTATATCATGACGCCACCCACAAAGAAACCCTCTTAAGCGCTTTTATGCCAAGCTAGCCTCAGCATACTGTTTTCCGAATGGACTTGAGCGGCACCACAAGCGTTCTGGTGCGTGAACAATATGAGGAACCAAGCCATGTCTGCCCCCATCCGTACAAGTATCTCCGATCCCCTGCAGATTGCCGAATTACCCGCCGGCAACGGAATGATCGGGCTGACATTCTGCCCGGGAAAATGCCAGCCCAACGCTCTATCGGGGTCCTGGCAGCGGGATCTCACCACCGATATCGCTGCCATCGTCCATTGGGGCGCTACCTCGGTGGTGACGCTGATGGAGGATTTCGAGCTGGTCCGCTACCAAGTTCCGGCTCTGGGCGCGGCGATCGAAGCCGCCGGACTGGAATGGTATCATCTGCAGATTCCGGATGGCGGCACCCCCGATAAGATCTTCGAGCTCCGCTGGTCCTATGTCGGGTTGCGCCTCCGCCATCAGCTCTCCAATGGCGGCAAGGTGCTGCTGCACTGTCGTGGCGGGCTGGGGCGAACCGGCATGATCGCCGCCCGCCTCCTGGTGGAACTTGGGCGCAATGCCAGCGAGGCCATCTCGGCGATACGCGCAATCCGCCCCGGCGCCATCGAGACCTTGGCCCAGGAGCGTTATGTTGACGCCTGTGGGGCCGTCGGGCCGGATGCCGAATTGACCACCGTCCGTCGGCTCGGCAGCCTGCTGGGCGGCGCGGCTGGCGACGCCTTCGGCTATGTGGTGGAGTTCGACAGCCTGACGGATATCCGCAAGCGCTACGGTAAAGCTGGACTTACCAGGATTGTCCTCACCGGAGGCCAGTTCGTGGTCAGTGACGACACCCAGATGACCCTGTTCACCGCCGAAGGGCTGCTGCGGGGATTGGGCGCCAATTTTGATCTCGACTCCGCTGCCATGACCGAAGAGGTCCGCCGGTCCTATCTGGATTGGCTGGTGACCCAGGGCGAAGAATGCTCCAATTGGGAAAAAGCAGGCCATCTCTGTAATAGCCCTCGGCTACGGCATCGTCGGGCCCCCGGCCATGCCTGCCTGTCGGCCATGAAGGCTGGCGGGCATGGAACTCCGGCCCAGCCGATCAACGATTCCAAAGGCTGCGGCGGCGTCATGCGGGCAGCCCCTTATGGCTGGGTGCCGGGAGTGACGGCGGAGCCCGCCTATCAGGGCGCCAAGTCCGCGGCTGCCCTGACCCATGGCCACCCTGATGGCTATCTCTCCGCCGGTGCCATGGCCGCGATCATCCATCAAGTGATGGATGGGGCTGATTTGGTATCCGCCGCTCGCACCGTGCTTGAGCTGCTGAAGGCGGATCCCGATGCCGCAAAGGGCAGCCTGACCGGGAACAAGATCACGGCTGCCCTCGAATTGGCCGAAGCGGGGACACCCCCAGAAAAAGCCATCACAACCCTGGGGCAAGGCTGGGTCGGTGAAGAGGCCATCGCCATCGGGCTCTATGCCGCGCTGGTGGGGAAATCCTTCGGACACGTCCTCGCCCTTGCCGCCAACCATGATGGCGATAGCGACAGCACGGCTTCCATCGCTGGCCAGATCTGGGGGGCCTGGAAGGGCATCCATCAGATCCCCAACGTCTATATCCGGCATCTGGATGTGCTGGACGAGGCATTGGAAATCGCGGTGCATCCAGGCTGGAAACAATAAATCCGGCTTTGTTCACCTTCGTGGTTTTGATTGTTCAGACAGGAAGCTCCCTGCTCCAAGCAAATCCGGTTGATGAATTCCGCCGCAGCCGCCACTCTTGAATCGTGAGCGAGAACTCATGCCGAAGAGGCTGTCGACATCAGCAACCTCGTAGCCCAGATTCCGGTATCCCACCTCCCGTTTTGCCGCCATCCTGGCCAGCATTGGCTCGAGACCATCGACGTAGTCATAGACCACCACCTCCCGCTTGGCAGCGTGCAGGCGGTGCAATCGGCCGGCATACTGTGCAAGGGTGCCCCGCCAGGAGATGGGCATGGTGAGAAATAGGGTGTCCAGGCGGGCGTCATCGAAGCCCTCGCCCAGATAGCGGCCGGTTGCGACTAGGATACGTTCCTCATCATCTGGAACAGACTCCAGCAACTCCGCCACCCGGCGTCGTTCCTTGACGCCCATCCCGCCCTTAAGGACGATGACGTTCCTGGCAAACTTGGATAATCGCTCGGCCAAGATCTGGAGATGATCCTTGCGCTCGGTGATCACCACGGGCGACCGGTCGGCTTCCAACGCGGATATGATATCGTTGAAGATCATATCGTTACGCGCGTCATCAACAGTCAGCATGCCATAAAGGTTTTGGATCGCCAGTCGGTCATCATTGTCGGCGCCGACACGGCGGAATCCTGTTTGGCGGAACACCACCTTGTGCAGGAACGGGCGGGCCGCAGCCTGCTTGCGGGCATCGACGCGATGGCGCACTGGGCCACACTGCATGAAGATGATGGGGTGGTGGCCATCTTTACGCGTCACTGTCGCCGACAGCCCGAGCACGTACTTCGCCTTGGCCTCGCGGGCAATGGCCTCGAAGCTGACCGCTGACAGGTGGTGGCACTCATCGACCACCACATGGCCATAGTCCGCGATCTGATCGGAAACCTCACCTTTGCGGACAAGGCTCTGGATCAGAGCGACGTCGATTATGCCCGTGGGCTTTCGCTTTCCGCCCCGAATAACGCCGATCATTTTCGGGTCGATGTCGAGGAACGTCTTCAATCTCGCCACCCACTGGTCGAGCAACTGCTACCGATGCACCAGCACCAGTGTGTTGGTGTCACGCTCGGCGATGAGGCGGGCGGCAACGACGGTTTTGCCGAAGGCGGTGGTGGCGGCCAAGACTCCCGTGTCGTGGGCCAGCAGCGCCTTGGCCGCCGCCTCCTGTTCCTCGGTCAGCGTGCCGAGGAAGCGCACGGCGAGCGGTGTGCCGCCCTGCCGCTCATCCCGCAGGTCGACCGCCACGCCGAGCGTACCTAGCAGGTCGAGGGTGGCGTCGAGGCAGCCCCGGGGCAGAGCGAGATGCTTGGCGAACAGTTCGGCGCAGGAGATGATCCGCGGCTTGCCGAAGGTCGGCAGGCGCATCGCCTGGGCGGCGTAGAATTCTGGGTTTTGGAAGGCGGCAAGGCGGACCAGGCGATTGACAAGGCCCGGCGGGATACACTCGCGGTCGAGGTAGATCTGGTTGCCGACGACGATCTCCACCCGCTCCGGTAGGTCGCGGATCGGCTCTTCTTTTCGGCGCCGTGATGGCGGCGCCGCCCACGGCTCCTCATCCTCGTCGGCGATCGGCAGTCGAACACCGAGGATGTGCCCGGCAGCGGCGGCTTCGCCGACCAGCGCCACGACCTCGCTCCGGCTCATCCGCCGCAAGGTCGACAAGAATGCCCACTGGTCGGCGTAGGGCCGAAGCATGTCGTCGAGGAAAACGCTATTGTCGTTTTCCCTGGGGACACGCTGGAGGGGTAGGGCGATCAGGTTGCCGAACCCTCCGGCGGGCATGGTGTCCTGGCTGGGAAAGAAGCGGTCGTAAGAGTCGAAGCCGATGTCCGGGCAGCGCTCCATCGTCTCGGTGATCAGCCAAGCCCCCAGCCTGCGGGCCTCGGCGGCAGGAATCGGCTCGGAGAAAAATATCCAGACGTGACCGCCATTGCCCGAACGGGAACGTTCGAGAGCGGCCGGAACCACCTTCTCGCGGCAGGTGGTGAGGAAGGCGGAGATGTCGCGCTTCCACTCCTTCTTGTCGAAGTCGGCGGCCAGAAACCAGCAGGTCTCATCGGGCAGCAGCGGGTAGACGCCCGCGATGAAGCCGCCGGCTCCGCGCCCCGAGGCTGTCGGGTCTCGCCCCCGAAGGTGGTGCCGCACCACCTCGTCGGTGACGGTGGCGAAAGCCTGGTTGGGGCACTCGCTGCACTTGACCTTCGGTTTGCCGCACACACCCCGCAGCCACTCGTTGCGGCAAACCGGCGAATAGCCGGACTTCCCGCTCCTGGAGTTATCCCACCGGCGCGGAAAGACGTCCTCCCTTCCTCGAAACAGGCTACGGAACAGCGCGACCTTGTCGGCGGTCGGGGATGCCATGGTGACGGAAGCGTCCCGTGGCGACGCGGCCTTGGCATTGCCTTCCGTTGCCAGGGTCGAGGCTGCTTTTCTGGCCTCGTCCAGTCGGGCGGCGACGTCCGCGAGCTCGCGGTCGAGAGAAGCCAAGCGCTTCTCCAGTTCCTCGACCAGTATCTGCGCTTCCTGCTGTGCCGACATTCAGTCGCGCCCCTTCGTCTCGACGGTCCCCAGGGTCAACATTTGCAGCGCCGGAACGCAACTGGAATTTCAAGCTGCCGACCGGGACATATTTCCCGGTCGGCATACCTTGTTTTTTGTGGTCCAAAATCAGGTGGACCACCGATGGGCTCAGGTCAGGGTCGCTGCCGTCCCCACCCCGCGATCGATCCGTCCCTCGCAACGGCGTCTCCCGCAGTCCCCGTGGTTAATGGGTCCGGGTCCCCAACCGACCACACGGATCAGGGTGGCTTTCAGCTACCGATCCAACATCCGGGCGTCTCCGCCGACGGCTTCGATGATACTGCGCATCTCGAACGCCAGCTCCGGGTGGTGACGATCCAGGAAATCCGAGATCGCCTCGTTGCGAAACAGCTTCGAGACATACCCTCTGGCGACCACCAAGGCCAACATGGTGTCACCCAGACTCCCTTCGACAGCCCGGTAATCCCGATTCAGCCTTTCCATCTCCCGTTCCATCCGTGCGATGTCTTCCGCCGACACCCCCTCCAGCTTCTTGGGCTTGTCCGAATCAACCAGATGCTCTGGCCGTGTCGCCGTCAGCAGCACCTTGGCGTAGGAAACCGTGAACCGGTTGGCCAGGATCATCATCTCTGTCGCCTCGATCTGGCGCATCGGCTTCATTTTTCGCAGCAGCGGAAATATCGCCGGTGTGACCATGCGGTCCTTCAACATCTC
>NZ_CAINTR010000081.1 GCF_903853455.1 uncultured Magnetospirillum sp. | reverse complement strand
GGATGCCAACCGGGAGCTGAAGGCGAGGCTGCGGCCCGAGGTCAAGGCGAGGAAAACCCGTGGCGCGCACCCAGTTCAACCCGCTTGACCAGACCGTCGCGACCTCGGCCGCGGCGGTCAATCCGGTCTCGGCCTCCAACACGATCGCCGACAACACCTTCGTCGCGCTGACGGTGCCCGCAGGTGAGACCGCCGGGGCCTGCTATTCGATCAAGGCCTATGGCTCCGGCACCGGGGCACAGGGGACGACGCTCACCTTCTGGATCGCCATCAACGGCGGCAAGGCGGTGAGTATCCCGCTGATACTCGCCAACACCTTCGTCTCCGGCAGCCCGATCCTGTGGTCGCTGGAGGCGATGGTGACGCTGGGCGGCACCGGTGCCACGGCCAGCGTCCGGATCGACGGCGAGTTGCTGTGGACCATCAACGTCAATACCGGCCACGCCAGCGGCGCGGCGACCGTCAACCAGGGAGCCCCCTGGACCATCGCCGCCGGCTGCACCATGGGCACGGCCGCCGCAGGCAACTCCATCACCTGCAACCAGGCGCTGATCCGGAGGTTCTGAGCATGGGCGACACCATCGAAATCAAGGTGGTGGGGCTCAAGGAACTGGAGCAGGACCTGCTCGAACTGCCCGACCGGATCGCCGGCCGGGTACTGCAATCGGCACTCACCTCGGCGGCGCTGCCCATCGTTACCGAGGCCCGGACCAAGGTGCCACTCGCCCATGGGGCCTATCGGCTTTACGGCGGCGGCAAGGCCGATCCCGGCTGGCTGCGCGACCGCATCGTCCGCAAGAAGGTGAAGGGCGGCGGCAACAGCGCCGAGGTGATCGTCACCATCAAGGACCGGCGCCAGTCCTACTTCTGGAAGTTCATCGAGTTCGGCACCTCGAAGATGGCGGCCCATCCCTTCATGCGCCCGGCTTTCGAGGCCAAGGTCGCCGAGGCGGTGGATCGCTTCGCCGACCGCCTCAAGACCGGCATCGCGTCGGCGGTGACCAAACTGAAATTCACCCCATGAACCACGATGCCGATCTCGCCGCAGTTCTGAAACTCGCCCCGATGCTGGCCGGCATCCCCATCCGCCCCGACATCGCCGACGAGGGTGAGGCCGCCCCCTACATCGTCTTCGCCGAGATCGCGATGCAGGACGGAGCCTACACGCTCACCGGCGAATCGTCGCTGGTGCCCGCCCGCTACCAGATCGACGTCTATGCGCCGACCCGGGCCGAGGCCAACGCGCTCGCCGGGGCGGTGGCCGACGCTGTCGCCCAGGCCTTCGGCGGCACGCTGCTGAACCGCCAGGGCCTGTTCGAGCCGGACACCAGGCTGCGCCGCGTCCTCCTCGATCTTTCCATCTGGTTCGATAACCCATGAGGATTCCGCCATGAGCCACGCGCTGAGAAGCCAGAACTCCACCATCGCCTGGGGCGGGCCGGCCCCGGTGGTCGATCCGCTCACCACCACCGCCATCACCACCGCCGCCGGCACCACCACCTGGGGGACGCTGGAGGAGGCGGTGGAGATCAAGCCCAGCGGCCAGAAGGTCGACGAGATCGACGTGACCCACCTGCAGTCGCTGGCCAAGGAATTCGTCCTGGGGCTGGAGGATTCCGGCTCCATCGACATCACCATGAATTTCACCGGCGGCAAGAACCAGCAGCAGATGTTCGTCGAGAAGGCCAACAAGAGCCTGTCGCTCTACCAGATCACCCTCGGGATGCAGTTGCAG
>NZ_CAINTR010000080.1 GCF_903853455.1 uncultured Magnetospirillum sp. | reverse complement strand
GGGATCGGTGATCGACAGGCTCAGCGGCCCGGCGGTGATGCCGGCCGGCAGGGCGACGGGAGCGGTGGCGACGGTGATGGTGACGTTCATGATGGTCTCCGGGTTGGACAGGAAATGCCCGGCCGGACATCCGGTCGGGCGCGGAAATCAGATGCCGACGCCCTGGTCGTAGACCGAGATGGTGGCCTGCCGCGGCAGCAGTGCGCGGGCGAGCGCCATGATCAGGGCGACGATGCCGTCGATCTTCTGCTCGGGGCGTTCCTTGCGCGGGTAGATGTTGTCCTTGGCGTCGAGGTGGGCGACGACGTTGCTGGCCATCCACGCCAGCACCGGATCGCCGTCGTGGCGGAGCTTGCCCTGCAGCACCAGGGCCTCAAGAATCTTCATCGGTTCCGAGAAGTTCAGCACCGTTGGGCGGACCTCGATCATCGGCAGGCCCTCCGCCAGCATGCGGGTGGAAAGCTGGGTGGCCTGGAACGGATCGAAGGCCACCGCCTCGACGGCGAAACGGGAGGACAGCCCCAGCAATTCGGCCTCGACCCAGCCGAAATCGATGACGTTGCCCGGCGTCGCCGTCAGCCGGCCGGAGCGCATCCAGCCCTCGTACTGGCTGTTGCCAGAGGCCAGCGCCGTCTCCTCGGGCAGGAAGTAGCGCCCGAACACCGCGAAGCCGCCGTCGATCTCGGGATGGGAGAACAGCACCACCAGCGCCGCGATGTCGGTCTTGCTGGCGAGGTCGAGGCCGATCCAGCAGGGCCGCCCGGCGAAGGTCTCGATGTCGAGGGCGGGTTCGGTGCCGCGCTCCCAGGCCCGCATGTCCATCCAGGCGGTATCGGCGTTGACCCACTCGTTCAAGTGCTTGGTCTTGAAGTTGTTGACCGCGCTCGGCAACTGCATGGCCTTGGCCTGCAAGGGCAGCAGCACATCGGGGCGGACCGAGACGGCCCAGTTGGGGTTGGCCTTGATCAGCGAGGCCTCGTCGCCCCAATCGTCGCCCTCATCAATGCCGTAAATAATTCCGAACTGGCTGTCATCGGCGAAGACGCTGTCGAGCAACCGGGTGACGAAGCCGCGCACCTCGTAGCAGATGCCGGCGCGGTTGCTGCCGGCGGTGGTGATCACCCACAGCAGCGAGTTGTCGCGTTTGCCGGTGGCGGTCTCGACCACATCGTAGACGGTGCGGGTCTTGTGGGCGTGCAGTTCGTCGATGCAGCCGAAATGGATGTTGAGGCCGTCGAGCGTCGATCCCTCCGCCGACAGCGCCTCGAACTTCGACCCCGTCGCCAGCACATGGATGTTGTGGGCGCCGACCGAGACGCCGAAGCGCGAGCGGAAGCCCTTCGACGCCCGAGCCATCGCCTGGGCATCGCCGAAGACGATGCGGGCCTGGTCGCGGGTGGTGGCCAGCGAATAGATCTCGGCGCCGCCCTCGCCGTCGGCGGTCAGCATGTAGAGGCCGACGGCCGAAGAAATCGCGGACTTACCGTTGCCGCGAGGCACTTCGATCATCACCCGGCGGAACCGGCGTTTGCCGTCCGGCTTCACCCAGCCGAACACCGTGGTGAGGATGAACACCTGCCACGGCTCCAGCCGGATCGGCTGGCCGGCCAGCGGCCCCTTGACGTGGGGCAGCCGCTCAATGAAAGCGCAGATGTTGTCGGCGGGCGTGAATGGCCTGCCCGCGCGATCCGTCAGCGCCGGGTTGAAGCGGTACGGGCTACCCTTGCCCTTGAAACGGGCGAGGTCGTCGAGTTGGCGTTGGCAGGCCAACCGCACCCAGCGACCGGTGGGAATGTCCCCCGCCACCACCGCCTCGGCATAGCGCCGTGCGATGGCGGTGTAGTTCGATTTGCTCATTGGGCGGCAAGGCCCTGGTCAGGATGCCAAGATGACTTGG
>NZ_CAINTR010000079.1 GCF_903853455.1 uncultured Magnetospirillum sp. | reverse complement strand
TGGGGCCGTTTGTCATGCCGCCGCCCGCTGGGGCCGGTCTCCAGTCGGGGCTCCGCCCCTCCTTACGTCCGGCCCCAGCGGGCAATCATACCGGCCATCATAGTTGTCGCTCAACCGGCCAAGATAATTGTCGGCGGCGAACTCGCCGTCGGCATCCTTGTAGCCAAACTTTCTACCCCGCTGGTGCATATCCTTGAAGCCAGGGAACGGATCGCCTATACTGACGTCACTGGTTTGGCCTAAGCCCCCGCCGGTTTCCCCTCGGACTTGTTCTGGGGCGACCGGGCCAACAGGTTCTGACGAGCCGACGTCAGAAGACGCAGGAGTGGAATTGCGCTCCCAAACCAGTTTCCTCTCTGCATTCGTCTTATAGATCGGCCCAGCATCAGGGATGATCGTCGTCACCCCATAGAATCCCCCCTCATCACGAAGTTCAACAACCATCAGGTTGTCGATCGATTTCCCCCTCTTCTCTCCCCTTCCTGGGGAGACCGCAAGAAGTGGACGTCCCCCGTCAGCAAGCCAGACCTCATTAAAATTCTTGGCCACATATTCGACGTAGTCCCCTACGTTGGAGAATCCCATCGCTTTAATGCGGGAAACACGCTCCGTCTTCAGGTGATCGGCCCCGAATCCGTCTTCGTTCCCGACCTGGAGTCGGATTGGCTTTGCCTTGAGGACGCCAGCAGTCTCCTTCTCCGCCTCCTCTGGAATAGCTCCGAAATCCATCGAGCCATCCGGAGCCCGGACGAAATTATCCCCCAGAAGATCATGCCTATCCGTGGTCTTCGGCTTCTCCGCCTGCGAGAAGATGTCGCCCTGCTCTTCCTTATGAGCGGGGGCCTCTTCCTTGCCATTTCCGAACAGGCCAAAGTCCAGCGGGGCATCGCCACCCTTGATATTCGCTTTGGATCTGGTCTCGGCCCCAGAGAACAAGACGCCCTGGTCGCGCTTCACAGCGACGTCCTTGCCGTTCTTGTCCTTCTCGTAGACGGTGACTTTCTCCGACCGCATCTGGCCGGGAGTAGGGGTTACTTGCCCGGCGTCTTCCGGTTGGCGATGACCCTCTTCATGTTCCTCGCCAGACGCGCCGCTTCCTGACGCTGCTGATCTGACAGGCTCTCCTGGCTTGTCACCCGCGACTCCATCGACTTCACCAGCGCCTCCTGCTGGGAAATCGTCAAACGGAATCTCGGCGTTTTCGTGAGCGTGTTCATTTGCTGCTCCGGCCTCGGCTGAGGACCTACGTTCACCATAAATCATCTCCTGCTCAATCGCCATATCAACCGCATCGCCAAGGCTCATGCCCTCACGGACATACTCCAGGGCGTAATCCTTCTCGCGGTCAGACAAACCAAGCTTCGCGCTATCCGAATAAGCGTCGATCCCATCCCGAAGTGTCTGGATATGGTGGGCGTAGCCTTCATCCCAATCGCCATGCTCGTCGTTCGCGGCCTTGTTCAGGGCATCATGGACCCGATTGGAGTCAGTGGACCGGTAGACCCGATCCTTCCAACTTGTGGCCCCGGCATCCTTGACCATCTCGCGGTAAAGGTCGTTGGTGTCCGAACTGGCGACCGAACCTTCCGGCAGGAAGTGTTCCTCGATCGCATGGGTGACCAGATCGTCATGGCCATCAACCTTGCGTTCCATCCCCTTGTCCGCGAACAGCGCCTTCTGTTCCGGCGTCGCGGCATGGATCAGCGGCTTGGAGAAGCGGCCAATATGCCACGTCCCAAGGCCCTGGCCCGCAAGGTCGCCGTCGTTGTCCGTGACGCCGCCCTTCTTGGCGATCCATTCGTTCAGCGTCTCTGGGAACTCGCGCGGCGGCTTCCCCTTGGCTGCGGCAGCCTGGGACTTGTCGATGGTCTTCTGGGTCTGGCGGTCCACCTCTTCCTGGACGGACTTCAATTCGTCGGGCGTTCCATCCTTGAGACGGAGAACCGGCTTACCGGTATTTCCGTCGATGACCGCAAGGCGGCCTGCTCCGAACTTCTTCAGAAGCTGGTCACGGGCACGAGTCAGGATTCCGACGCGCTGCTTAACGGCACCCCATCCGGCATCAAAGGTCTTGGTCTGGGGCTTGGAATCGCGTCCGGTTGCGGTTACACTTGCCCTACCGCTCTGGATCGAGGGATCAACGGTAACCGCTTCGGCGGCTGACGCGCTGGGCCCGGCGCGCTCCCAGAGCGGTTTCTTATTCTTGAACTGCGATTCCCGGCTTGGTGTTGCTGTCTTCACATCGTAGAACGCACCATCTTTCGATGGTTCAAGCTGGACATAGGCGTGGCCCATCATACCAGTCCGCTTCGCTAGGATGAGGGCTCTCCCTTTTCCGGGATAGATGGCGTCAAAGTTGGCGATGACGTCAGTTACTAGATCCAGTGCGCTCTTGTACCCACGCTGCCGGGCCTGATCCCCGTGTCCAGATTCGATATGTTCCAGCCCTGACGAACGGTCTCCCGACCTGATGCGAATCGGGGCTGCCTCGCGTCCTATTTCCTTGGCAATCGTTGCATCAATATGTCCCAGGTCAGGAGACCCGGAGGACGACAGGATGAACGTTCCCATGTCCCTATCCGGAACGACGAACGAATCGCCCTTCTTTTCCAGCCGTCCATCGGCCACCATGCGTGCGAACTCGGCCTTGATATCCTTGGGGGCCGCCTTGTAGCCGCCCTCATTCATCGCCCGCACAGCCATGCCGACGGTGAGCTTGGTCCCCGGCTCCATCTTGGCAATAGCCGCTTCCAGGTTCTTGCGAAGGACGAACTGAGGATGCGCCTCTGATTTGGTCCCTTCGGTCTTGAGCCATTCCTTCAACTCGGGAACGGTCATTTCCGTGACCTTGCCCCGGCGCGACGGGCCAGATCCATCCGAGAACGACGAGTCATAGGCGGCGACCGCCTGATCCAGGGATTCGTACCCCGTCAGAACCTTGTGTTCGTCCCACTTGCCGGTCTTGGGGTCGATTTGATCCAGGACGAAGACGTGCGGGCTCTCGGGATGATCGCCCATGAACAGATCGACATGCTCACCGTCCCCGCCGATTGTCCCCTTGAACCGGCCGTAGTCGGCAGGGAAATCCGGAACGGACCATTGCCCATGCTTGTCGGTGCGCGTGCCGCCCTTCACCGTCTCAATGGAGATCGGGAGGCCGTTCCATTCGCGGTGGAGGTGCTGATAGTTCCCGGCGGCGGCCTGCTCTGGGCGCGGCTGCACCATGACGTTGGCAGGCAGGTGGAACGGAATGGCCGAGTCGCTGCCCTTGGCCACAAACACGGCATCCTTAGGATGATTCGGATCGAGCATCGCCTTGATCTGGGCGGCGAAACACGGGTACACACCCCTGCGGAGATCAATCGTGACAGCGCCGCCAAGGATGATAGCCTGATCCTTCTCCGGCCACTCGATCTCGTTGGAGCAATATGGAGGACAGCCAACTCTTCAGTGCCGGATTACCGGATATGGGTGTTTTGGTTATTAAATTCGGCCATGACACTGGCCGTCATGCGGGCGGGTTCGGCTCCAAGCGCCAATGGCGCCACGCCCCCTCCACTACAGCAGAAAGAACAGGCCTATTCCGCACAGGATCAAAATGACCAAAGCCGCACCAACCGTATATGCGTTGCACCTTTTGCTTCCCTCAGGCGGTTGAGAACGGCCCAAGAATGTGGTCTTCAGCGATGTCACCGCACCATATAACGAGCGCTACATTTCGCGCGATAGTCGCAATTGTCGCACGGCTTTACCGTCTGATTCCGGCGCCCCTCTGCCGAAGTCTCTATACCGTATGCAGGTATGGCGCTATAATTGCGCTCGCCAGCATTCCTGCGGCGTTCGATCCTCATCATAGGCTCGCC
>NZ_CAINTR010000078.1 GCF_903853455.1 uncultured Magnetospirillum sp. | reverse complement strand
TCATACCGGCCATCATAGTTGTCGCTCAACCGGCCAAGATAATTGTCGGCGGCGACTTGTTTTCGATAATCTTCTGCTTGTAGCGACCTTCCGTAGATTGCTTGGCCGTGTCCCCGCATTTGGTGATAAAGGCGTTAAGAGAATCTACGTCGATTGGGATGAATATGTTTGCGTTAGCGAAATTCGATTTGATCGAAGCTGGCGTCATTGATTTGTATAAATTTGACAGGTAATCACTCAACTCGTCGATAATCATATGTACGTATCTATCGGATAAAATCACCTTACTGTTGCGACCTGTGTGCCCCTTCATAACAGTTGTGACCAGACGCAATGCCTCGTAGTTACTAAAGTATGTAAACATCCATGCGCGGTCGTCGTTTATTTTTATTTGCTTGAGAGATTGCTGTACTTTTTTCAGTCTGAATTGAAATTCACCATCTATATCGTCGTATTGCATTCCACATGCGATTTCCCCCATCACTTCATTTACATATGAATTTATGTAGTTAATTGCGCGCCTATTGCTTATTGTCGGACATATTCGCAGTAATTCACTTATTAATGCCAGCCTAAGCTCTGATGTTGTATTTGCATTCATAATAACCACTCTATTTTTCAGGTAACTGCCAGAAACCTGTTTGCTATTGCGTTGCCTTAGTGATGTGTTGGCACAGAGTGGTTTTTGATCGCAACTTATTTTGGCAGTTATTGCGGCCAGCACATCACTAAAGCAATTTAATAGCACCCGTATTTATAGCCTCGTCAGCTCGACTCGGAATAGGTCCATGTCAGCCAGTGCCAGAAGCAAGCAGTTCAGGTGCAGGGGGGGGGTACATGTCGGGCCACATGTCGGGTCAAGTCGGGCACATATACTATACTAGGGTGTGCACTTTTTGACAGAAGGCAGTGCGAATAGGTGTGCACTTTTACGAATAGGTGTGCACTATGATTGATATCAATGACTTAGCATTGGGTAAGTGCGCACCTATCAGCGCAGTCAGTCTTCGGCCACAATTGGCCCAAATATGCGGGACAAGTGTGACGCAGATTGAGCGGACATACTGGCATTTGAACGACGAGATGCGGCTGACGAGTGCGCTTGCGGACTACAAACGGAAGAGCAACGGGACGATTGAGGTGGTTTGACGTTATCGACGCTTAAGTGTGATGTAGTCAATTATTGTGCAGTCTTCTCTATCGTTGCTGACGCGACACTGGCCGTACCAGTTGCCGTATAGACCAAGCATAAAAATACAGAATGCCGCAATTACAGATCTCCGTACAACGATGCCCGCTGTCAGTTTAGATGTAAATTTATTAAATACTAAATATACGGCAGCAACAAATAAAAACGTTACCCAGTAAGTGCTTGTAGTTACTATCGTAGAATACATTAAAAATTTAGGATTAAAGTTAAAATTATACAGATCATTGCTTATTCCGCTTGCTGTTGGGGCAAGTATAATTGCACATATATATGCAAAAAGCATGCACATGAAGAATAGCTTAGCATTGCCCGCTAGTGCACTCTTCTTGCCCGTGCTACCTGCGCTTATCGTTTCTGTCGACATTGTCGCGCCCCCGCGCCCTATGCATGTTGTATGAGCCGCTGCTAACTAGACCAACTCCACTGCACTCCGCATCATATCATCGTTCACGTCAATATATCGTTGCGTTGTTGAAATGCTCGAATGTGCAGCAAGCTCTGCCAGCACTCGAACTCCAACTCCCTTCACAGCCAGTTTCTTTATGAACGTCCTGCGACCGATGTGGCTGCGTTAATCATCAGGCGCTCAGTGCGCAGACGCTGTTAAAGCGGCAAAAGGCGCAACTTGATGTTAAGGCTGCACGGGATAAGCTGAACTCTGCCACAAAAAAGCAAGCCGATCTCAATGGGACGACATGACCAGCGATCTGAACACAACGCCCATTACCGTTACGGTCATATCCATTTCGCCGATGCGGCATGGTGATCTTGTTGCGCTTGCGGATGTTGAGGTGAGTTTCGACGGCATCATCTTCACCATTTGTGGGGTGCAGGTGCGTGCTGACGCGAGGCGAACAGAGGTTCTGCTGCCCAAATACCGCGCCCCAAATGGGGATTGGGCGGCAGCCATCAAAATGCCCGACGAGCTACGAGAGCCAATGGCCGATGCAGTGATGGCCGCTGGCATTGAGGCAGGAGTTTTGAAGGAGCAGCGTAACCCTGCCGATTGATCGTGCCGCTTTCGTGCTTTAAGGGGTCAGCCAAGCTGCTTTGTCCTATCGCAGCTACCACAAGCAGCGTTAAGGCAAACTGTGCCAGCGGGGCAAATGGCAAGCTTGGCGGGATTTCTAGTTTTCGACCTTCTGCCCGATACCATTCAGACGGCCTTCTAATTATAATACATTTTACGCTTTGAATGTAACCGTCTCAAGCGTTCAATGCGAAGATATTGATATAGAGAAACGACATATATGAAAGCACACTCATGCATGAGTTCCATATTATTGGAGGATGCAATGAGCCCGTTTACTACATTTTCCGTCGTTCCTATGCCGAAGGCATCAAGCAGCGATCCAGTTATTAGGCGCAGGCAAAAACTACTCTATCAACTCGAGCAGCAGCGTGCGCTTGCTGTCAATCCGCGCCACGTGATCGAAGCAAAGAAGTGGGTTCGGCAGGATGACGGAAGTCGGCGGCTTGTGGAGAGGCAGCGGACTGTACGGCGCTGGTGGGTGATGGACGCTGACGGCCAGTGCTATTTGACCATCAGATACGGCGCGAAGATTTTGGAGCTTGAGAAGGGCAAAACGGCGATCCTTGTTGGCGAAATTGCCAATCTCCCGTCGATCATTAATGCCGTTGCCGCCGCCGTTGAGAACGGTGAGTTTGACACACTCGCCAAAGCTGCTTACGGGTCGCCACGCTTCAAGCGTAAGTCGCTTTAACTTCCTCAATTCTGGCGTTGATAAGGCTAATTTAGATAGCTTTATCAATGCCTTGCGTCTGGTTGAGCAGAAAATATAGGCAGTCCGATTGGAAATATAGGCAAATTCGAAGCGAAAAACCGTTTAATTACAATATGATATAGACTTTAAATGTGACAAAAACTTGCACGGATAATATAGGCAAAACCTAGGCAATCGAAAAATGACGCTGTAACATATTGAAATATAAGGTGTAATCGCAACACGTGCAAATACAAGCACTGCCACGGGGCGGTGGGCTGAGGACGACACCCCTCTCCCGCTTGCGGGAGAGGGTGGCGAGCATCGCGAGCCGGCTGAGGGTTCGTCTGCCTGAACAGAATGACCCTCACCCTCCCACCGCTTTCGCGGCGGGCCCCTCCCTCTCCCGCAAGCGGGCGAGGGGAACATCTTTGTGCCTCGCCCAAGCCACACCACAAAATATAGTTTGATCCCGGACTCGGCTTGCGTCAGAATCCCGCGATTCCAGGGGGTTCGGCCCAGAGGGATCAACGTGGACGTTCAGAAGCTTGCGAAGGTTTTGGCCATGGCCGCCTCGGACAATGACGCCGAGGCGCTGCATGCGTTGCGCACCGCCGGCCGTCTGCTGGACAATGCCGGGCTCGACTTCGTGGCCCTGGCCGAGCGTCTGTCCGCCTCCGGCCCGGTGATCTCGGTGACCCGCATGGAAGACCTGGAAGACACCGTCTTCGATCTGCGCAACGAAATCCGCCATCTGCGCACCGAGAACGAGCGCCTGCGCCTGGGCATTCCCGGCGCGCCCGCCCCCAATCTGGCCAATGCCGCCCACGACCTCGCCCAGACCATCCGCTTGCAGGCCGAGCTGGATGCCGCCAGGGCCGACCTGGCCCAGGGCGCGGCGCAGGAAGCCGCCCTGCGGAGCGACCTCGCCCAGGCCATCGCCGTGGCCGAGCGGCTGGCGCTGCAGTTCGAGGCCTTGAAGGGGCGCGCCGACCGGCTGGAGGCGGAGAACCGCCGCCTGTCCCTGGTGGCCGGCGCCCTCAAGGCGGCGCTGGACGAGAACATCGCCGACCGCGAGCACCCCCTGCCGACGCCGACCCAACGGCCCGACACCATCGCCCGGCCCGAGCCCATGGCGCGAGTGGAGGCGGCACCGCGCCGCCCCGTCGCGCCGCCGCCCGTCCTTCGTCGCGGCAAGCCCGCTCCCGCCAACCAGTACGCTTTGTTCTAAAGCGGGAATACTGGACTCTCGCCCCCGCCGGCCCATATAAAACCGGTCATGAGCCAGACCATCGCACGACCCTTTCTCAAGATGCCCCCCCCCTTTCTCAAGATGCATGGGCTCGGGAACGACTTCGTCGTACTCGATGCGCGGGCGCATGCCTTTGAGCTCACGCCGGCCCGGATCCGCGCCATCGCCGACCGCCGCACCGGGGTGGGCTGCGACCAGTTGGTGGTGATCATGCCGCCGAAAGGCCAGGTCAGCGACGCCACCATGCTGATCTACAACGCCGACGGTTCGGAGGTGGCGGCCTGCGGCAATGCGTCCCGCTGCGTCGCCTGGCTGCTGATCCAGGAATCCGGCCGGGACACGGTGGTGATCGAGACCAAGGCCGGCCTGCTGGACGCCGAATCGCGCGGCGACCATCTGGTGGCGGTGGACATGGGCCAGCCCCGGCTGGACTGGCGCGACATTCCGCTGGCCGAGCCCGGCGACACCTTGCATCTGGGAGTGGCGGTGGGGCCGCTGGCCGATCCGGTCGGGGTCAACATGGGCAATCCCCATGCGGTATTCTTCGTCGATGACGCCGAGGCCGTCGATCTGGCCACCTTCGGTCCGGTGCTGGAGCACTACGCCCTGTTTCCCGAGCGCGCCAATATCGAGGTCGCCCAGGTTCTGACGCCGCTGGACGCCGCCCTGGGCCGCATCCGCATGCGGGTGTGGGAGCGTGGCACCGGAATCACCATGGCCTGCGGCACCGGCGCTTGCGCCACCCTGGTGGCGGCGGCGCGGCGGGGCCTCAGCCCCCGCAAGGCCGAGATCATCCTGGACGGCGGCACCCTGACCATCGAATGGCTGCCCGACGACCACGTTTTGATGACCGGTCCGGTGGCGACCAGCTTCAGCGGGACCTTGGATTCGTCCCTTCTCTCATGACGACGATCTTGACCTTCGGCTGCCGCCTCAACGCCTACGAGTCGGAGGTGATGAAGGAGCACGCCCGCGCCGACGAATCCGGGGTGGAGACGGTGATCGTCAACACCTGCGCCGTCACCGCCGAGGCCGAGCGCCAGGCCCGCCAGGCGATCCGCAAGGCGCGGCGCGAACACCCCGACGCCCGCATCGTGGTGACCGGCTGCGCCGCCCAAGCCCATCCCGAGACCTTCGCCGCCATGCCTGAAGTGGACCAGATCCTGGGCAACGCCGAAAAGATGCAGCCCACCATCTTCTCCACCCCGCCGGCCGACAAGATCGTGGTCGGCGACATCATGCAGGTGCGGGAAGTCGCGTCGCATCTGGTGTCCGGCTTCGAGGGGCGCGCGCGGGCCTTCGTCGAGGTGCAGCAGGGTTGCGACCACCGCTGCACCTTCTGCATCATCCCGTTCGGGCGCGGCCCCAACCGCTCGGTGCCCATGGGCCGGGTGGTGGAGCAGATCCGCGAGCTGGTGGCCGCCGGCTTCGGCGAGGTGGTGCTGACCGGTGTCGACGTCACCGCCTATGGCGGCGACCTGCCCGGCCGCCCCTCGTTGGGCCAACTGGTCCGTCGGCTGCTGGCGGCAGTGCCCGAGTTGCCGCGTCTGCGGCTGTCCTCGCTGGACCCGGTGGAGGTGGATGCCGAGCTGCTGACCGCCATCGCCGAGGAAGAGCGGCTGATGCCCCATATCCACCTCTCGGTCCAGGCGGGCGACGACACCATCCTCAAGCGCATGAAGCGCCGCCATCTGCGCGCCGACGTGCTGGATCTGGCCCGGCGCATCCGCGACTTGCGGCCCGACGTGGCGCTGGGGGCCGACATCATCGCCGGCTTTCCCACCGAGGACGCGGAGATGTTCCAGCGCTCCCTCGATCTGGTGGACGAGGCGGGGCTGTCCCATCTGCACGTGTTTCCGTTCTCGGCCCGGCCCGGCACGCCCGCCGCCAAGATGCCCAAGGTCAGGGGCGACGTGGTCAAGGCCCGCGCCAGCGCCTTGCGCTCCAAGGGCGAGGCCGCCATGGCCGCTTTCCTCGCCGGCCGCGTCGGCCGCGTCGCCGAGGTGCTGATCGAGCGCGACGGCCAGGGCCATTGCGGGCATTATCTGCCGGTGCGCGTCGAAGGGTGCGGCCTCGAACCGGGAACCATCCTCAAGGTGCGGATCACCGGGGTGAGTGACGGTATCTTAGAGGGCCGGTTGGCATGAGCGAGTCTTTAAGCCACATTCTCTCGTCACCCCCGCGAAGGCGGGGGTCCATGGCGACGCCGGATTTCCGTGGCCGGCATGGATTCCCGCTTGCGCGGGAATGACGATGGAAAAAGGTAACAAGCGATGAGCATTTTCGGTTTCGGCAAGAAGAAGGCCCCCGAGGCGTCCCCCCCGGCGGAGGAGCCGGGCTGGTTCGGCCGGCTGAAATCCGGCCTGTCCAAGTCGTCCACCAAGCTGACCCAGGGCCTCGGCGACCTGTTCACCAAGCGCAAGCTCGACGACGAGGCGCTGGAAGACCTGGAAGACCTGTTGATCACCGCTGACTTGGGGGTGGCCACCGCCGCCAAGGTGACCAAGCATCTGGCCAAGACCCGCTTCGGCCAGGACGTCACCGCCGAGGAGATCAAGCAGACCCTGGCCGAGGAGATCACCCGGATTCTCGAGCCGGTGGCCAAGCCGCTGGTGATCGATCCCAGCCATAAGCCGCATGTGGTGCTGGTGGTCGGCGTCAACGGCTCGGGCAAGACCACCACCATCGGCAAGCTGGCCAAGCAGTACAAGGATGCCGGCCTCACGGTGACCCTGGCGGCCGGCGACACTTTCCGCGCCGCCGCCGTCGAGCAGTTGAAGGTGTGGGGCGAGCGCACCGGCTGCCCGGTGATCGCGCGCGACACCGGTGCCGACGCCGCCGGGCTGGCCTATGATGCCGTGACCGAGTCCAAGGGACGCGGCGACGACCTGCTGTTCATCGACACCGCCGGCCGCTTGCAGAACAAGGCCGACCTGATGGCCGAGCTGGCCAAGATCGTGCGCTCCATCAAGAAGTTCGACGCCACCGCGCCGCATGACGTGCTGCTGGTGCTGGACGCCACCGTCGGCCAGAACGCCCATTCCCAGGTGGAGATCTTCAAGGAACTGATCAATGTCACCGGCCTGGTGCTGACCAAGCTGGACGGCACCGCGCGCGGCGGCGTGCTGGTGGCCCTGGCCGAGAAGTTCGGCCTGCCGGTCCACGCCATCGGGGTGGGCGAGCAGGCCGGCGACCTGCGCCCGTTCGAGGCCGACGCCTTCGCCCGCTCGCTGGTGGGGATGGATTAATCGTCCTCTTCGTGGTTTATTGCCCGCTTCGCGCCATCGTTTTATCGGATTCAGATGCAAAGCTTGAACACCTACCGCGCGGGACCGGACGAGCGCGGCCATTTCGGCATTTTCGGCGGGCGCTACGTGGCCGAGACCCTGATGCCCTTGATCCTCGAGGTCGAGAAGGCCTATGCGAGCGCCAAGGCCGATCCCGCCTTCGAGGCCGAGTTCCGCGAGCTGCTGGCCCAGTATGTGGGGCGTCCCAATCCGCTGTATTTCGCGCGTCGCCTGACCGAGGCGTTCGGCGGCGCCAAGATCTTCCTCAAGCGCGAGGACCTCAACCATACCGGCGCCCACAAGATCAACAACTGCATCGGCCAGATCCTGCTGGCGCGGCGCATGGGCAAGAAGCGCATCATCGCCGAGACCGGCGCCGGCCAGCACGGCGTTGCCACCGCCACCGTCTGCGCCCTGTTCGGCCTGCAATGCGTCATCTACATGGGCTCGACCGATATCGAGCGCCAAATGCCCAACGTCTACCGCATGAAGCTGCTGGGCGCCGAGGTCAAGCCGGTGACCAGCGGCGCCGCCACCCTCAAGGACGCCATGAACGACGCGCTGCGCGACTGGGTGTCCAACGTCCACGACACCTATTACCTGATCGGCACGGTGGCGGGGCCGCATCCCTATCCCGCCATGGTGCGCGACTTTCAGTCGGTGATCGGCGAGGAAGTCCGGGTCCAGATCCTGGCCCAGGAAGGGCGCCTGCCCGATTCCCTGGTGGCCTGCATCGGCGGCGGCTCCAACGCCATGGGCCTGTTCCATCCCTTCCTGGACGAACCCTCCGTGCGCATCATCGGGGTGGAGGCCGCCGGCCATGGCCTCGACAAGCTGCACGCCGCGTCGCTGACCGGCGGCAAGCCGGGGGTTTTGCACGGCAACCGCACCTATCTGCTCCAAGATGCCGACGGCCAGATCGCCGAGGCCCATTCCATCTCCGCCGGCCTGGACTATCCCGGCATCGGGCCGGAGCATTCCTGGCTGCACGACAGCGGCCGGGTCGAATACGTGTCCATCAAGGATGACGAGGCGGTGCAGGCGTTCCAGCACTGCACCCGCCTGGAAGGCATCATCCCGGCGCTGGAATCCAGCCACGCCATCGCCCATGCCGCCAAGATCGCCCCCGCCCTGCCCAAGGACCACCTGATGGTGATCAACCTGTCGGGGCGCGGCGACAAGGATGTCAGCACCATCGCCAAGGCGCTGGGCGACATCCATCTGGGAGGGCTGGTGTGATGAGCCGCATTCAAAAGCGTTTCGACCAACTCAAGGCCGAGAACCGCGCCGCCCTGGTGACCTTCATCATGGCGGGCGATCCCGACCGTGCCGCCTGCCAGGCGGTGCTGAACGGGCTGCCGGCGGCGGGGGCCGACCTGATCGAGCTGGGCATGCCCTTCACCGATCCCATGGCCGACGGCTTGGCGATCCAGCTGGCGGGACAGCGGGCCCTGGCGGCGGGCGGCTCGCTGAAGGCGACGCTGGAGCTGGTGGCCGCGTTCCGCAAGACCGACCAGGAAACCCCGATCATCCTGATGGGCTACTACAACCCCATCTACGCCTGGGGGCCGGAAAAGTTCGCCGCTGACGCCGCCCTGGCCGGAGTGGACGGGCTGATCATCGTCGATCTGCCGCCCGAGGAGGCTGGCGAGCTGGTGCCTTACCTGCGCGCCGCCGCCATGGACTTCATCGTGCTGACCACGCCGACCAGCGACGATTCCCGCCTGCCGGTGGTGCTCGCCAACGCCTCGGGCTTCGTCTATTACGTCTCCATCGCCGGTGTCACCGGCACCGGATCGGCCACCCAGACGGCCATCGCGGAGGCGGTCGCCCGCATCCATCGCCATACCGACCTGCCGGTCTGCGTTGGCTTCGGCATCCGCACCCCGGATCAGGCGGCCGAGGTCGCCCGCGCCGCCGAAGGCGCCGTGGTCGGTTCGGCCATCGTCTCGGTCCTGGCGGAGCAGGGGCCGGCGCAAGCGCTGGCGCTGGTCGAATCTCTCGCCGCCGGCGTGCGCGCCGCGCGGAAGTAAGGTATAGGGACACGAATGAACACGAATAAGATCGAATAAAAATAAGGCCTTTAATGGTCATGCGTTGCCGTACCGGCGCATGGTCAACACCGAAAAACATTCGACCTTATTCGTGTTCATTCGTGTCTCATGAATTCATCGTCCGGGCCAAGGAGGCTCGATAAGGATCATCGCCCATGAACTGGCTGACCAATTTCGTCCGTCCCAGCCTCAAGGAAAAGCTGAAGGGCCTCGTCGCCCAGAAGGAGGTTCCCGACAATCTGTGGCAGAAATGCCCGGGCTGCGGTCACATGATCTTCCACCGCGACATGGAAAAGGCGCTCAACGTCTGCCAGCATTGCGGCCATCATATGCGGCTGCCGGTCAAGAAGCGGCTCGGCATGCTGTTCGACGAGGGCCATTACCAGCGTATCGAGCTGCCCAAGGTCGTCGACGACCCGCTGAAGTTCAAGGACCAGAAGCGCTATTCCGACCGCCTCAAGGACACCCGCTCCAAGACCGGCGAGCATGACGCCATCGTGGTGGCCCACGGCCGCATGGGCGGCCTCAACGTGGTGATGGCCTGCTTCAATTTCGACTTCCAGGGCGGTTCCATGGGCATCGCGGTGGGCGAGGGCATCGTCGCCGCCGCCGAGCTGGCGGTGCTCCAGGACGCGCCGCTGATCGTGGTGCCGGCCTCGGGCGGCGCCCGTATGCAGGAAGGCATCCTGTCGCTGATGCAGATGGCACGCACCACCGTGGCGGTGGACAAGGTCAAGGAGAGGCGGCTGCCCTATATCGTGCTGCTGACCGATCCCACCACCGGCGGCGTCTCGGCCAGCTTCGCCATGCTGGGCGACATCGCCATCGCCGAGCCCGGCGCGGTGATCGGCTTCGCCGGCGCCCGCGTCATCGAAAGCACCATCCGCGAAAAGCTGCCCGAGGGCTTCCAGAAGGCGGAGTACCTGCTGGAGCACGGCATGATCGACATGGTGGTGCCGCGCCGCGACCTGCGTGCCACCATGATCCGGGTGCTGTCGCTGCTGCGCAACCGCGCTCCGGCGGGCGAGCTGGTGGCGCTGCCCATCGACACCCCCTACGAGGTGGTGGAGTAGGAGCAGGCTGCGTAAGAACAGGCGGAACGAGTCAATTCTTCTCGTCATGCCCGGACATGTTCCACGGCTGTCCGGTTTAAATTCAGGCCGCTTTGTTTGGGGCTTCCATCATTATTCACCACCAAGACACCAAGGACACCAAGAGGCCTTCTGGGTGGCGTCGTGTCGCCTTCCGTCCGCGAAGCGGGCCATAAATTGATCAAAGCGTCGATGAAACGTGAAGCGACGCGGCGGCTCCGCTCTCTTCGTGCCTTCGTGTCTTGGTGGTGAATAATCCGTGTCCATCCAAGATGGCCTGGCCGGAAAGCCGCACTGTCCAATGGATCGGGGCCGGTTCAAGAAAATTAAACCGGACAGCAGTGGACATGTTCCGGGCATCCACGCCGTGCCGCGCCATAACCATTTCAGCTTGCGGCACCACGTGGATCACCGGGGCGAGCCCGGTGATGACGACGGGAGGGAAGGGCGTTTCCCTTAAATCCGGAAACCGTCCTACCCCACCGCCTCGATCTTTCCGCCCAGCCCGTTCATCAGGGCCTGGAACCCGGGAAAGCTGGTGTCGATGGCCTCGGCGTCGTCCACCGTGACCGGCCGGGCCGAGGCCATGCCCATCACCAGGAAGGCCATGGCGATGCGATGGTCGAAATGGGTGGCGATGGTGGCGTCTCCGGCGGGCACCCGGCCGGTGCCGTGAACGGTCAGGGTATCCTGGGTCTCCTCGACGGCAACGCCGCAGGCGGCCAGCCCACGCGCCATGGCGGCCAGACGGTCGCTTTCCTTGACCCGCAGCTCCCCTAGGCCATGCATGCGGGTGGTGCCCTCGGCGAAGGCGGCGGCGACGGCCAGGATGGGGTATTCGTCGATCATGGACGGTGCCCGCTCCGCCGGCACGTCGATGCCCTTCAGGCGAGAGGCGCGCACCAGCAGGTCGGCCACCGGCTCGCCCGCCTGGTCGCGCTTGTTCTCGAAGGCGATGTCGGCCCCCATCTCCAGCAGGGTCTGGTAGAGGCCGGTGCGCAGCGGATTGATGCCCACGTTGGGCAAGCGGATCTCCGAGCCCTCCACCAGCAGCGCCGCCACCGCTGGGAAGGCGGCCGAGGACGGGTCGGCCGGGACCATCACCGGGCGGCCGGTCAATTCGGGGTAGCCGACCACGGTGATGGCGCGTCCGCCGCCCTCGGCGGCCTCGACCCGGACGGTGGCGCCGAAATTGCGCAGCATCAGTTCGGTGTGGTCGCGGGTGGCCTCCCGCTCGATCACTGTGGTTTCGCCCGGAGTGTTGAGGCCGGCCAGCAGGATCGCCGACTTGACCTGGGCCGAGGCCACCGGGGTCTCGTAGGTGATCGGGACCGGCCGGTCGGTGCCCACCACCGCCAGCGGCAGGCGGCCGCCGTCGCGGCTGACGAAGCCGGCGCCCATGCGGCCGAGCGGCTCGGACACCCGGCGCATGGGCCGCGAGCGCAAGGAGGCGTCGCCGGTGAAGAAGCTGGTGAAGGCCTGACTGGCCACCAGACCCATCAACAGCCGGGCGCCGGTGCCGGAATTGCCCATGTCGAGGATGTCGGCCGGCTCCATCAACCCGCCGACGCCGCGCCCGAACAGCCGCCACGATCCGTCGGAGCGGCGTTCGACCTCGGCGCCCAGGGCGCGCATGCAGGCGGCGGTGCGCAGCACGTCGTCGCCCTCCAGCAGGCCGGTCACCACGCTTTCGCCCACCGCCAGGGCACCCAGCATGAGGGCGCGATGGGAAATGGACTTGTCGCCCGGAACCCGGACCGAGCCGGTCAGGGCGGTGGTGGACCTGGAAATCAGCGGTTTCGCCATGACCTCTCCCCGCGTGTCCCGCCAGAAGTTTGGGCCGGCCACGAAACAGTCAGAATCGGGCGTCGCCACAAGGGCATCGCCGGCCGAACCTCTACCACAGGCGGCATCCGCGTCATAGGCCTGCGTTCCATACCGCACCGCAGCTGATTTTTTCATTTTGACACGGGGTGGGGAACATGGCACATGCCCCCTAGCAACGGACGATACATCCAGGAGAATTGAAGTGGCCAAGCCGGAATGGGGACAGAAGCGCACCTGTCAAAGCTGTGGATGCCGCTTCTACGATCTGACCCGTACCCCGCTGATTTGCCCCAAATGCGGGGCGAACGTGGAGCCCGAGGTGACCTTCAAGGTTCGCCGCGGCAGCTCGGCCCCGGCCGAGCCCAAGGTCGTGGCTCCGGTGGTGGTCGACACCGCCATCGCCGAAATCGAAGTCGACGAATTGGTCGTGGTCGATGACGACGAGGAAGTGCTGGCCGGCGACGACGACGCCGCCGAGGACGACGAGAGCGGTCTGATCGAGGATGCCTCCGATCTGGGCGAGGACGACGACGACATGGCCGAGGTGATGGAGCACATGGACGACGTCGCCGAGGACGAGGTCTGAGCCGAAGTCGAAGTCAGGCGATTTTTTCGCTTGCAACCCATCTGCGGAACCCATATGTTCCGCCTCCACCGGCGGGGCCCCAAGCCCGCCGAAAGAGTTTTCAGGGGCCATAGCTCAGTTGGGAGAGCGCTTGAATGGCATTCAAGAGGTCGTCGGTTCGATTCCGTCTGGCTCCACCAAGTAAGACAAGGGCTTAGCTAGAAATGGCTAAGCCCTTTTTCTTTTCGGGTTCGCACGCCTCATGGCGCGGGAGGCAAGGGCCACGGAGGCGACCCGTCCGTCGTTTGAGGGCGTCGTCGATCGATTTCGATCAACGTATTTTGTTGTAAGTTCGGTGTTCCCGGAATTCCGGCCAGTTCCCGCAGCCGGGTGTCCTTGATGGCAAGCCGTGCCACAGGAGAGATGAAATGATTCGATGCGCTCTTGTCGTCGATGATTCGGTCATCGCCCGCGTCTACATGCTCGACATCCTCCAGAACATCGGTATCCCCACCGTCATCGATGCTGAAAACGGGGCGGAGTGCCTGGAGATCGTCAGGAATGACCCGCCCGATGTGATTTTTCTCGACATCGAGATGCCGGGCATGAACGGGGTTCAGGTCTTGAAGGCCATCCGGCAATTCAATCGCGAGGTCATGGTCATCATGATGACGTCCATCGCCAACCCGGAGGTCGTCCGCCAATGCGTCGCGAACGGCACCAACCATTACATCCTGAAGGACCTGCCCGAGGAAAAGATCACGCAGCGCCTGCGGCAAATCCTCAACATCGGCGGGACGTGAGAGCCCACTTGGCCGGTCGAGGCGATTGCCACATTGTTGCCTTGCTTTTGGGGTAGCTCTCCGTCGCATGATGGCGCTCGCCTCCGACGAGGCGGCCCTCCATTCAGCACCAAACCCATTCGCAGGAATTTCCCATGAGCTATTCTCCCAAGCCCCTTCTTCTGGTGGTGTTCGGCCTTGCCGCCGCCGTGATCGCGCGGCCCTCCCTGGCCAGCGACGCTTCCGACGTCGCGCGCGAGACCAAACTGCCGGTCCCGGTGGTGGAGACGACGATCGCCAATGTCGACGCTTTCTTCGCCTCGGCCGGCGCCCCGTCCAACCGCATGGTCAGCGGTGTCTTCAAGGAACTCGCGCTCAAGGCCATCCGCAACCGCCTCGGCAATCTCGAGGACAGCGTGCCGGGCAAGGCTTCGGAAGCCGCCGCCGAGGACAAGAACGCCACCTACAAGGTCGCCGTCCGCAGCACCCGCCACGAAACCACCGAGACCAACGAATGCGTCGACAACAGGGTGACGCTGACCGGTTCGGAAGGCGTGCCGGTGGTCAAGGATGGGGCGTTCATTTTCGATCTGGCCCATCCCCGGGTCACCTCCACCTCCTGGGACGTCACCTTCTGCCGCACGCCGGCGGCCGGCGGCGGCTATTCCGATTGGGCATTGGTGCCCGCCGGCAAGTAGACGCATGTTCGAATGCACGTATTTGAGTTAGCATGACGTCGAATTTCGACGACGAGACACAGGGGAACGAGGAATGAAGACCGATCAAAACCTTGCGGAAGCCTTCGCCGGCGAGAGCCAGGCCAACCGCAAATACCTGGCCTATGGCGAAGCCGCCGCCAAGGACGGGCTGCCCCAGGTGGCCAAGCTGTTCCGGGCGGTCGCGGCGGCGGAAACCATCCATGCCCACGCCCATCTGCGGGCCATGGACGGGATCAAGGCGACGCCCGAGAATCTGAAGGCCGCCATTTCCGGCGAGAAGCACGAATTCGAGGCCATGTATCCCGCCTTCATCGCCACTGCCGAGGCGGAGGGCGCCAAGGTGGCTGCGCTGTCCATGAAGCGGGCCTTGGACGTGGAGAAGGTGCACCACGGCCTGTTCGTCGGCGCGCTGGAGGCGGTGGAAGCCGGCCATGATCTGCCCGACGGCAGCATCCATGTCTGTGCCGTCTGCGGTCACACGGTGATCGGCGAGGTTCCCGACCAGTGCCCGGTGTGCAAGGCCGGAGCCGCCCGGTTCGCCGAAGTCGCCTGACACCGGACCCGCGTTACGTCAACCCCCCGGAGGACGAGATTCGTCTCTCCGGGGACTTGGACCACAGGGGGGGATGATGATGAACTTTCGCTTTGCCGCCATGGGCGCCCTGCTGCTGCTTGCCGCCTGCGCCTCCAGTCAGCCGATCTACGACGTTCCGTCCCATCCGGTGCCGACGGCGGCCCAGTCCTTGTCGCTCGAGCGGATCGAGTCGGCGATCGTCGATGCGGGAAAGACCCGCAACTGGCGGTTCGAGCGGGTTTCCCTGGGCACGCTGCACGCCAGCCAGGTGCAGCAAAAGTATTCGGCCGAGGTCGAGATCGTCTTCAACGCCAAGACGTTCAGCATCCGCCACCTGTCGTCCACCGGCATGAACGAGACCGGGAACATGGTTCATCCCCACTACAACATGTGGGTCCACAACCTGGAACACGACATCGAGACCTATCTGATCAACGCGCCGCTGTCGCGGTGACATCCGCCAGACCGCGGGTCTCTCCCGTGTCATGACGGGGCGGATCCGCGGCTCACTGGCGCGGGGCGGTCTTCCAGTCGCCGGCCAGCGCCTGCCATATCGCCAGGGCGGCGATGGCGGCGGTCTCGGCCCGCAGGATGCGCGGACCTAGACCGACCGGTCGGGCATAGGATTTCTCCGCCAGCATCCGCCGCTCCTCCGGGGCGAAGCCGCCTTCGGGGCCGACCAGCAGCGCGGCGGGACCGGCGGTGACCACGTCGGCCAGCGGCGGGCCGCCGCCGCTTTCGTCGAGGAACAGCAGGATGCGGTCGGCCGGCCAATCGGCCAGCACCTTGTCCAGCGGCGCCGGCTCCGACAGTTCGGGCACCGACAGGCGCTCGCACTGCTCGGCCGCTTCGATCAGATGGGCGCGCATGCGCTCCAGATTGACCCGGCCGGCATTGGTGCGGCGGGTGAACACCGGCCATAGCCGCGACACCCCCAGCTCGGTCGCCTTCTCCGCCACCAGATCGGTGCGGTCGCGCTTCAAGGGGGCGGCCAGCAGCCACAGATCGGGTTCGGGCGCCTGGGGCCGGGTCTGGCGCTCCGGCACCAGGGCGGCGCCGGCCTTGGCCAGGGCCTCGATGCGGCATTGCCATTCGCCGTCCACGCCGTTGAACAGCAGCACCGCCTCGCCGATGGCGGCGCGCATCACCGAGCCCAGGTAATGGGTCTGGTCACGGCTGGCCGCCACCGCCTGACCGGCGGTCAGCGGCACGGGAACGAACAGGCGAAGGCGGGGGCGTGGCTCGGACATGAATTCGTTCTACTCCGGGCCATGTCCCCAGGGAAGCGAGATTGACTTGAGGGGTGGTCCCGGCCTATGTCGAATGACGATATGGTAATGAAAGTGTCCGTCATGGCCCTGCTGCCCATCCTCACCGCTCCCGATCCGGTTCTGAAATCCAAGGCCAAGCGCGTCGAGGCGGTGGATGATCGCATCCGTACCCTGATGTCCGACATGCTGGAGACCATGTACAAGGCGCCCGGCATCGGTCTGGCGGCGCCGCAGGTGGGCGTGCTGGAGCGGGTGGTCGTCATGGACATCGGCAAGACCGAGGAGACCCGCCAGCCGCTCCGCATGGCCAATCCCGAGATCACCTGGGTCTCGGACCAGGACAACACCTATGAGGAAGGCTGCCTGTCGGTGCCCGAGCACTATTCCAACGTGGTGCGCCCGGCCGAGGTCAAGGTCCGCTATCTCGACGAGACCGGGACGGCGAAAGAGATCCATGCCGAGGGGTTGCTGGCCACCGTGGTCCAGCACGAGCTGGACCACCTGGAGGGCATCTTGTTCATCGACCACATCTCGGCGTTGAAGCGCAACATGATCCTGCGCAAGCTGCTGAAGGCCAAGAAGGAGGCGGCGGGGTCATGAGGCTGGTGTTCATGGGGACGCCGGATTTCGCGGTGCCGATCCTGGAGTCGCTGCGCGACGCCGGCCACGAGGTGGCGGCGGTCTACAGCCAGCCGCCGCGACCCGCCGGGCGCGGCCACAAGGAACAGCCATCGCCGGTACACACCTATGCCGCTCGGCACGAAATACCGGTCCGCACCCCCACCAGCCTGAAGTCGGCCGAAGCGCAGGCCGAGTTCGCCGCGCTGGAGGCCGACGTGGCGGTGGTCGCCGCCTATGGCCTGATCCTGCCCAAGGCGATCCTCGCCGCCCCCCGGCTGGGCTGCCTCAATGTTCACGCCTCGCTGCTGCCGCGCTGGCGCGGCGCCGCTCCCATCCAGCGCGCCCTTCTGGCCGGCGATGCCGAGACCGGCGTGACCATCATGCAGATGGACGTGGGGCTCGACACCGGCGCCATGCTGCTGACGGACAAGATCCTGCTGTTGCCCGACGCCACCGCGTCCTGGCTGCACGACATGCTGGCGGCCATGGGCGCGCGGCTGATCGTCGATGCCCTCGAGCGCCTCGACGAGGGAACCCTGACCCCGGTGCCGCAGCCGGAGGAGGGCGTCACCTACGCCCACAAGTTGGCCAAGGACGAGGGTCATTTGGACTGGCGCCTGCCGGCGGTGGAGTTGGAGCGCAAGGTCCGCGCCCTCAATCCCTGGCCCGGCGTGTGGTTCGATCTGGGATCCGAGCGGGTCAAGGTGCTGGACGCGGTGCTGGCACCGTTGGACGGAGCTCCCGGCACGGTGCTTGACGACCAACTGACGGTGGCCTGCGGCAAATACGCCCTGCGTCCCGTCCGGGTCCAGCGCGCCGGCAAGGCCCCCATGTCCACCGGGGAAATGCTGCGCGGCCACGCCATTCCGGCGGGAACGGTTCTGGGCTGATGCCTCGCTACCGCCTTCTCGTCGAATATGACGGCAGCCCCTTCGTCGGCTGGCAGCGCCAGGACAACGGCCCGTCGGTCCAGGGCGTGCTGGAGGCGGCGGTGGAGAAGCTGTGCGGCCACCGCATCAATATCTACGCCGCCGGCCGCACCGATGCCGGCGTCCATGCCACCGGCCAGGTGGCGCATGTTGACCTGCCCAAGGACTACCCGGCCGAGACGGTGCGCGCCGCCCTGAACTACCATGTGGGCTCCAAGCCGGTGGCGGTGGTGGAGGCCGAGGCGGTGGGCGACGACTTCCACGCCCGCTTCTCGGCGACGGGGCGCCGCTACCTCTACCGCATCCTCAACCGGCGGGCGCCGCCGGCCCTGGAGCGGCACCGGGTGCTGTGGCTGCCCATGGACCTGGATGCCGAGGCCATGCACGCGGCGGCCCAGCGCCTGATCGGCCATCATGACTTTTCCACCTTCCGCGCTCGCGACTGCCAGGCGCAGTCGCCCATGAAGACCCTGGACGTGCTGAGCGTGGCGCGGATGGGCGACGAGATCCACGTGGTCGCCGAGGCCCGCTCCTTCCTGCACCATCAGGTCCGCAACATGGTCGGCACGCTGCAACTGGTCGGCCGGGGCAGTTGGACCGCCGACCGCATGAGCGAAGCCCTGGACGCCCGCGACCGCAAGGCCGGCGGCCCCACCGCCAAGCCGGACGGGCTCTACCTCACCGGGGTGCGGTATGAGGAGTGAGGGGATTCAGACACGAATGAACACGAATAAGATCGAATAAGAACAGCTCCTATGGCGATCCCGATTCTCGCCGTGGCTGCGTGGCGCCGACACGGAAAAGAATTCGACCTTATTCGTGTTTATTCGTGTCTCAAGAAGAACCGTCCGCCGCTCGAACCTTTAGCATCAGCCCCGCCGGGGTCCGGCGAACCTCCAGCCCTGCCGCCCTGGCCAGGGCCTCGACCCGGCCGCGCAGGGTGATGCCGAACCGCCGCTGCAGGTGATCGCCGATGCCGCCGGCTCCGGCCCAGCCGTCGCCCGCCTGCTCCGTCACCACCAGCGCCAGGGTCTCGGGCACCGTCAGGTCGCGGTGGCGTTCGGCCGGGATGCCGGCTTGGATCAACCGGGCGACGTCGGCGTCGAAGCCCTTGTCGTTGGAGGCGATGACCACCAGGGCCGGCGGAACCGGCTGGGCGATCAGCGCGTCGACCCGCCGCGCCATGGCCTGGTCGGCGGCCTGGGACGGCGCGTCGTCGGCGACCAGGGTCTCGGCCGCCGCCGTCATGGCGATCTCCGCCAGCGCCCTGCGCCACGGCGCCACCAGGGCGGCCCGGCCGAACAGTTCGACCCGCTCGAAGCCCGACCAGCGGCTGGCGGCGGCGCGCTGGGCCGCGCTGGCCAGATTTTCACAATCTATAAGGGAAAGTGTATTGAGGGAACGCGGCCTGCCTCTGAACTCAGAGTTGCCATTCTGCGTTAACTGCATCTTCTGCGCGCCTTTTTCTTGAGTCGTCCATATTGATGGTGGCTATACATAAGGTCTATCCTGCGCGCCATCTTGATCGAAGCCGAGCATCGGGAAAAGACCTGGAGGAGAAAGCATGAACAGAACCGTCCGCGAGATCATCGCCGGCAAGCCGGCGGTCTGGGTCAAGCCCAACTGTTCGGTGCGCGAAGCGGCGCGCGCCATGTATGACGGGGATGTGGGCGCCGTGGTCGTGATGGAGGCCGGGCATTTGCGCGGCATCTTCACCGAACGCGACGCCCTGCGGTTTTTCGCCGCCACCCGGCGCAACCCCTATACCATCGACGTGGACGCGGTGATGACCCGCGACCCCGTCACCATCCCGGCCGACACCACGGCCGAGCAAGCCCGAGGATTGATGCTGGCCAAGGGGTTTCGCCACCTTCCGGTGGTGGACGGCGATTCCGTGCTGGGGGTGGTGTCGCTGCGCGGCGTGGCGTTCGATTCGTCCTGGCCGGGGTGACGAGAATCCGAAAGCATGATGACTCCGCTTCACCTTGGGCGTCCGCTCATATACCCTCAGGACGGCTGGAGCGTCTTTGGCGCTCCGGAGCAACCTTTCCTTTGACCCTTGGCTCTGCCGGTGGGAGTACGAATGTTCAAGCGCAAGTCGATCGACGCACAAGTCGGTGACATGTTCACTAAGGCCCATGACACCAAGAAGAACATCTGGGTGGTGGAAAAGCTCTTCGAGCATGTGGACGGAATCATGCACGCCCGGCTGTTCAACAAGAACCAGCCGAAGACCATGATCACGGTTTCCGCCTCCACCTTGGCCGACACCGACTTTTTCGTTCGGGCTCAGGTCGCCCTCAACGATTAGGGCAACAACGCCCGGATCGGCGCCGAGGTGACCACCGTCGGCGGCTGGAACGGGTTGCCCTGGACCAGCACGATGGCGGCGGTGGGGGCGGCGGCGGCGGCGAAGATCGCCACTGCCAGGATCTCGGCGCGCGCCTGGTCCACATGGACCATGGCGATGGAGATCATGGTCAGGAAGCCGAGACCGGCCATCCCCAGCCATTTCAGCGGATTGACGTGGGTCCGGCTCAGCGCGATGCGCTGGGCGCGGGCGGTGCGCACCTGGGCGGCTTGGGTCAGCATCAGGGCGTGCACGGCGGGCGGCGCGGTGGCGGCGACCTCGTTTCCGGCCAACAACTCCAGCAGGCGGTCCAATTGGTCGGAGGCAGTCTGGCTGCTCAGGCGTCGGGCCAGCAGCGGCCATTCCTCGTCGACGGTGACGGTGGCGTAGGTCCTCACCGCGCCCTGCACCGCGCCGCGCGCCGGCCCCGGCAGGTGGACAGCCAGGGCGGTGATGCTGCGCAACCCGTCGGCCTCCTGGTAGACGGTGTTGAGCGCCCGGTCATGGGCGTTCCAGGTGTCGTTGGCGAGAAAGGCCAGGGTCAGGGCGAACAGCACCCCCACCACGCCGAGAAAGGGCGGCGAGACGCCGCGATAGGTCTTGATCTCGGCGGCCCAGGGCGAGCGGAGCGTCATCCACAGCAGGAACCACGCCGCCAGGATGGTGCCCACCAGGGCGACCAGGGCGTAGAGGTAATGGTCGTAGGCGCCGAGATCCATGAGCACTGTCCAATGTCTGCCGTTTATCCTTCGAGACGGCCCTTTCGGGCCTTCTCAGGATGAGGGGATTATGGCCGCCTCATCCTGAGGAGCGAAGCGTCTCGAAGGATGAATTCGCTACGGAATGAAGTTTTTCTCACCGTACCGATGATGGGGTAAGGTGATTGCCCTCTCTCTGACCGGTTTGGAGCCCCCCATGCGGCCGCACATCAAGATCGCCACCCCCTGTTACGGCGGGCTGGTGACCCAGCTTTACATGCTGTCGGTTGTCCGGCTGATGCAGGAGGGGCCGAGACTGGGCTTCGACGTCGGGCTGTCGCTGCTGGGCGGCGACGCCCTGGTGTCGCGGGCGCGCGCCACCCTGGTGGCGGATTTCATGGACTCGCCCGAGGCCACCCATCTGCTGTTCATCGACGCCGACATCTCGTTCGAGCCGGCCCAGGTCAAGCGGCTGCTGGACGCCGACAAGGATTTCGCCGCCGCCTTCTATCCCATGAAACTGGTGGATTGGGCCCGCCTGCCCCAGCGCGTGGTCGAGGGCGAGACGCTGCAGTCGGCGGGGCTGTCCTATGTGGGCACGTTGTGCCAGGGCGAGGAGTTGAAGGTCGACGGCCGCTTCGCCACCGGGGTCTATGCCGGCGGTGGCTTCCAACTGGTGCGGCGCGCCGCCGTCCAGCGCATGTTCGACGGCTATCCCGAGGCCCGTTTCTCCGCCACCCACGCCTATCCGGCGCCGGCCTCGGCCAGTCCGCATCTCTATGCCCTGTTCGAAAGCATGCTGGACCGGCACACCGGCGTCTATGTCAGCGAGGATTACGCCTTCTGCCGGCGCTGGCGCAATCTGGGCGGCGAGATCTGGTTGGATCTGGACTCGCGCCTGACCCATACCGGGCCGCAGAACTTCGCCGGTGATTTCGCGCCGAGGACCGTCGCCGGGGTGGAAGGGGCGAGCGGCCGCTAGTTCTACTGTGTCATAACTGTGCGAAATTGGGCTGTTGGCCTTTGACAGCAGGGACAGCGTGGTAGTCGTCGAGCAAGCGCCCGTGTCAATCGGAGACGTATGGTGGTGATTGATGTCTCGACATGTCGCTCAGGCCGAACG
>NZ_CAINTR010000077.1 GCF_903853455.1 uncultured Magnetospirillum sp. | reverse complement strand
CTGCATTATCTCGCCCTGCTGGAGCAGAAGACCGGCGCACTGGACCAAGCCGCTCCACTCCAAGGATGGCAATTGCCCGACGTGTTCGCCGAACTGCGTCGCCTGCTGGAAGCCCGCATGGACAAACGTGGCCGACGGGAGCCCGCATCACCTGCGGCGACCTGCCGACCATCGTCTACGACCGGCCCCAATTCATCCGGCTGATGCAAAATCTGATCGGCAACGCCGTGAAGTACCGCGATCCGCTGCAAGCCCCCGTCATCGCCGTGACCGCCCGGCTCGAGGGTGATGAATGGATCTTTTCGGTCGTCGACAACGGCATCGGCGTCGACCGTCAATATTTCGAGCGGATTTTCCGGATTTTCCAGCGCCTCCATACCCGCGACCGATACGAAGGCACCGGCATCGGGCTGGCGGTCTGCAAGAAGATCGTGGAGCGGCATGCCGGCCGCATCTGGCTCGAATCCGAAGGCCTCGGCAAGGGAACCAGCTTCGTCTTCACCTTGCCGATCACCGCGGAGACGGCCGCCTCCGCCATATGAGGTCAAATGCATCTATTGACCTTAGTGATCAAACGCTTCACACCATCGCTGCGCCGATCAAAGACTATCGGCCTATGACGTTGAATTGGAGTTTGGGTTATGTCGACCGGCCATGCCGAATTACGCGCCTATCCCCGGCTGTCCTGGGCTCACCCCGCCCGCCTGGATATTGCCGGGCTGCCGCAGCAGCCGGCCCAGGTGGCGGATCTGTCCCAGGGCGGCTGCAAGCTGCTGCCCAGCGATCTGAAGGCGTTGGCGGCGGCCGATCTCCGGCCGGGAACGGTTGTCAGGGTCGCCATCGACAATCTGAGCTTCGACGGGACGGTGCGGTGGGCGACACCCAATTTCAGCGCGCTGGGCTGCTCGTTCGAATCCGCCTTGTCCGACGACGACCTCGCCCGCCTCGGTCTCAAGCTCACCCAAAAAGTTTGAGGCGCAGCCAATAACCGCCGACGGTGGCGGCGAAGGCGAGGGCGGCGAGAACCAGGGCGCGCGGCGTCATGGCGCGGCATCCTCGGCCACCAGGTCGAAAACCCGGTTGCGACGCGGATGCCACAGGCCCCGCTCCAGCGCTTCCCGCAGGCGAGCGCGGATTTCCGCCAGGGCGGCGGGATTGTTGTCTTTCAGAAACGACACCACCTCCGCGTCCTCCAGATAGGCCTCGGCCACCAGGTCGAAATGGTGGTCCTTGACCGCGTGGGTGGTGGCGGCGAAGGCGAACAGGTAATCGACGCTGGCCGCCATCTCGAAGGCGCCCTTGTAGCCGTGGCGCATCACGCCCTTGATCCATTTGGGATTGACCACCCGGCCCCGCACGATGCGGGCGATTTCCTCGTCCAGGGTGCGGATGCGCGGGGATTCCGGGCGGGAATGGTCGGCGTGGTAGACGGTGGGAGCGTGGCCGGACGCCACCTCCACCGCCGCCGCCAGGCCGCCCTCGAACTGATAGTAATCGTCGGAATCCAGCAGGTCGTGTTCGCGGTTGTCCTGGTTCTGCACCACCGCCTCCACCCGGGCGAGGCGGTCGCGGAACAAATCGTGCGCGGCATCGCCCTCGGCGCCGGCGCCATAGGCCCAGCCGCCCCAGGCCAGATAGGACTGGGCGAGATCGGCGGCCGAAATCCAGCCTTTCTCGTCGATCAGCGCCTGCAAGCCGGCGCCATAGGCTCCCGGCTTGGAGCCGAACACCCGGAACCCGGCCCGGCGCGCCGCATCCTCCGGCGTCGCTCCCCCGGCCTCCAGCCGCGCCCGCTCGACGGTGACCCGATCCGCCAGCGGATTGACCTCGGGCGACTCGTCCAAAGCCGCCACGGCGCGGGCCGCCGAGTCGAACAGGTCGATCAGACCGGGGAAGGCGTCGCGGAAAAAGCCCGACACCCGCAACGTCACATCCACCCGTGGCCGGTCCAGCAGGCCGGCGGGAATGATCTCGAAGCCGGTGACCCGGCGCGACCCTGCATCCCATTGCGGCTTGACCCCCATCAGCGCCAGACCTTGGGCGATGTCGTCGCCGCCGGTGCGCATGTTGGAGGTGCCCCAGGCGGTCAGCGCCAGGGTCCGGGGCCAGTCGCCATGGTCTTGCAGGTGACGCTCCAGCAGCAGCTGCGCCGACTTCCAACCCAGACTCCAGGCCGCCGGCGTCGGCACCGTCCTGGTATCCACCGAATAGAAATTGCGGCCGGTGGGCAGCACGTCGGGACGGCCCCGGGTCGGCGCCCCCGACGGTCCCGGCGGCACGAAGCGCCCGGCCAGCCCGGTGAGCAGGCCGGCCAGCTCGGCGGCGCCGCACGCCGCCACCGCAGGAGCCATCACCGTCTCGATCCACTCCAGCACCGCCCGGGTGCGGCGCCACTCGGGAGCGGGAAGGGTGGTGGCTTGCACCAGGGATTTGGCCAGGGCCTCCAGCCGCTCGACGGTGTCGCCCATGGTCCGCCACGGCTCGGCCCCGGCCAGGACCAAGGAACGCGGCCCCTCCCAGGCGTCGCCCAACCCGCAGTCGAGCGGATCGAAGCCCAAGGCCAGGTCGTCGGCCAGGGCGCGGAGCAGCGACTCGTCGGCCGGCGCCGCCCCCCGCTTGATCCGGGCCAGCGCCACCAGCAGGTCGATGCGCTGTTCACCCTCCGGCGCCCGGCCGAAAATGTGCAGCCCGTCGCGGATCTGCAACTCCTTCAGCTCGCACAGATGGTTGTCCAGCTTCTTCAGCGCCGTGTCGGGGTCGTCGTCGGGACGGATGCCGAGATCCGTGTCCAGGCCGGCGACGGCGGTCAGGCTGAGAATCTCCCGGCGCAGCACCGCCAGCCGGCGGGGATCCACTCCCGCCGCCTCGTAATACTCGTCCACCAGCCGCTCCAGTTCGCGCAGCGGACCGTAGCTTTCGGCCCGGGTCAGCGGCGGGGTCAGGTGGTCGATGATCACCGCCCCGGCGCGGCGCTTGGCTTGAGTGCCCTCGCCGGGATCGTTGACGATGAAGGGATAGAGGTGGGGCAGGGGGCCCAGCGCCGCCTCGGGGAAGCAATCGGCCGACAGCGCCAGGGCCTTGCCCGGCAGCCATTCCAGATTGCCGTGCTTGCCCATATGGACCACCGCGTCGGCGCGGAACCCGTCTTGCAGCCAGGCATGGAAGGCCAGGTAATTGTGCGGCGGCGGCAGATCGGGGTCGTGATAGCTGCTGGCCGGGTCGATATTGTAGCCGCGCGCCGGCTGCACCGCGACCGTTAGCTTACCGAAACGGGTTGCCGGCAGGACGAAATCGCCGCAGTGCAGGCGACCCTTGACGAAGAACGGGTCGGCTTCGGGCGCGCCCCAGCGCTGGGTGACCGCGTCCCGCAAGGCGGGGCTCAACCCATTGAAAAAGGCGTAGTAATCCGGCAGCGACAGGGTTTCCCGCACCTCGCGGTCGCCCAAGGCTCGCCAGTCATTGGTGACGCCCGCCTGCATCCGCTCGATCAGGGCGTTGCCGCCGTCCGGAATATGATCGAGGTCATAGCCGGCGTCCTGTAGGGCGCGCAGAACCTCGATGGTGGCGGCGGGGGTGTCGAGGCCGACGCCGTTGCCCAGGCGGCCGTCGCGGTTGGGATAATTGGCCAGCACCAGCGCCACCCGCCGCTCGGAGGGCGCCTTGCGCCGCAACTTGGCCCAATTGGCCGCCAGTTTGGCCACGAAGACGACACGGTCGGGGACCGGGGCATGGCGGGCAATGTCGCACTGGGTGGCCTCGTCCCGCCGCGCCGCCTTGAACGAGATGGCGCGGGTGACGATGCGGCCGTCCACCTCGGGCAGCGCCACGTTCATGGCGATGTCGCGCGACCCCAGGCCGTGGGTGCCGGCGCGCCAAGCCGCTTCCGACCCCGCCGCCAGGATGACCTGCAACACCGGGCAATCGGCGGCGGCGAAGGGGCCGGGCTCGGCCTTGCCCGGCGCCGAGACGGCAAAGCCGGTGGCGTTGACGATCACGTCGGGCGGAGCGTCGGCCAGCAGGGATGCGACGGTGCCGGCGCTTAAAACATCCTTCAGCGACTGGACGAAGACCGCCGAGGCCGCCAGACCCTCCGCCCGCAACCCGGCCAGCAGGGCGTCGATGGGGGCGGTGTCACCCGCCAGCACCAGGGCGCGGTAGAACACGACCACGGCGCGGGCGCGATCATCCACGGGATCGGCGACTCCATGCACTCCGGCCGGGGGCAGGGGGCGAGGCTCCAGCCACTCGGCCTCGTGCCCGATCAGCGATCCGGCATAGGCGAGAAAATTGCGGGCATTGTCCGGCCCGCCCTGCACCAGATAGCGCCACAGCCGCCCCACCACCTCGGGCGCCAGGGTGGAGTCCTGGGACAGGTCGGGATCGGGCTCGTCGCCGCCGGGCAGCAGCGCCAGGGCGACGCCCTTGCGCCGGCAACACGCGGCGATCTGCTCGACGCCATAGGGCCAGTAGCCGCGACCGCCCAGCAGCCGCACCACCACCAGCTTGGCCGGCTCGATCATGGTCTCGACATAGAGGTCCACCGACATGTGGTGGCCAAGACGCAGCAGATTGGCCAGCCTGAGGCTGAACGGGCCGCCCTGGTAGGCCGCCGCCAGACAGGCCAGTTCGGTGTCGGCGGCCGACAGCACCACCACATCGGCGGGGGTCTGGCCGAGATCCGTGGCCTCGGCCCCATCCGAGATGGTGCCGGCCTGGGCGGCGAGAAGATGCATCACGGCACCGGGTCCGAATCGCGGCGACAGGTCTTAAGACACGAATGACCGCCACTTGCGGCAGCGCAGCAAACACGAATGAACACGAATGAAGGGGCAAGCCGATCACGTCGCAATACGAAAAAATTCGATTTATTCGTGTTCATTCGTGTCGAAATCCACTTCTTGAGACACGGATGAAGACCTGACGCTCTGGCACTTCAGATCCTAGCCCTTCACCAGCGCCTCGATGGCGGCGCGGTCGAGGCCTTTGCGGCCGATCACCACCAGCCGGCTGAGCCGCTCCTCGCCCGGCTTCCACGGCCGGTCGAAATATCGTTCCAGGCGCGTACCGACCGCCTGGACCACGGCGCGGGCGGGCTTGCCGGTCACCGCCAGGAAGCCCTTCAGCCGCAGGATGTCGTGGCCGGCGATGGCCTCGATCAGCCGCAACTCCAGCGCCGCCGGATCGGCGATGCTGGGCAGGTGGACGGCGAAGCTTTCGAAATCGTCGTGGTCGTGCCCATCTTCCAGATCGTGATGGGAGGGCCGCTGGTCAAGATCGTCCTCGGCGGCGGCGGTCAGACCCAGCACCACCAGCGGGTCGATGGCGCCCTGGTGGGTGACGGTCACCTTGATGCCGGGGCGCAGGCGGGCCTCGATCCCGGCCTTGAAGGCGGCCAGGGCGGCCGGCTCCATCAGGTCGGACTTGTTGAGCAGCACCATGTCGGCGCAGGCCAGCTGGTCCTCGAACACCTCTTCCAGCGGATTGTCGTGGTCGGGCCGCGCCCGCTCCGCCTCGGTGCTGGCGAAGCGCCCGGCGGCGGCGGCCGGCGAATCCACCACCGCCACCACCCCGTCGACGGTGACGCGCGAGCGGATTTCCGGCCAGTGGAAGGCCTTGACCAGCGGCTTGGGCAGGGCCAGACCCGAGGTCTCGATGACGATATGCTCGGGCGGATCGGCGCGGTCGAGCAGAGCCTGGATGGTGGGCAGGAACTCGTCGGCGACGGTGCAGCACAAACAGCCGTTGGCCAGTTCGATGATGTCGTCCTCGCGGCAGCCGGCGACGCCGCAGGCGGCCAGCAGCGCGCCATCGATGCCGAGATCGCCGAATTCGTTGACGATCAGGGCGATGCGGCGGCCCTGGTTGTTGGCCAGCAGGTGACGCACCAGGGTGGTCTTGCCGGCCCCCAGGAAGCCGGTGATCACGGTGGCGGGAATCTTGCGCTTCATGGCAGGTCTTTCAGAACCAGCGGCAGGCCGGCGGCGACGAACACCACCCGGTGGCAGATGGCGGCGACCCGCTGGTTGACCCGGCCCTGGTGGTCGCGGAACCGGCGCCCCATGGGGTTGTCGGGCACCAGCCCCATGCCGATTTCGTTGGAGACCAGAACCACCGGCCCGGCCGGCTGGGCCAGCACCTCGCACAGACGCCCCAGCGCCCGCTCCACGTCGCGCTCGGCCAGCATCAGGTTGGAGATCCACATGGTGAGGCAGTCCACCAGCACCGGCCGGTCCGGCCGCAGCACATTGTCCAGCGCGTCGGGAAGCTCCACCGGCTCCTCCAGGGTGCTCCAGGCGGAGCCGCGCCGGCGGCGATGGTGGTCGATGCGCTCGGCCATTTCCCCGTCCAGGGCCTGACCGGTGGCGAGGTAGAGCGACGGCCGCCCCTCCAGCAGCGCCTCGGCATAGGCCGACTTGCCCGATCGCGCCCCCCCCAGCACCAGGGTGGTTGTCGGCAGTCCCGTCACCTGAGGTAATCCAGTCACTTGGCTCAACCCTATTTCCGTTTCACCTGGGACAGGAATTCGGCCAGTTGCTCGGCCTCGGCATCCTTGAATTGCCGGACATTGGCCACCATCAGGCGGACGCGCTTGGTCGAGCGGACCTCGTCGCGGATGGCCTTGATCTGGGTGGCGATGTAGTCCTTGCGCTGCCCCGCCAGAAAGGGGTAGTCGGCCAGCGGCTTGGTGCCGTCGGCGCCGTGACAGCCGATGCAGCCGCTATCCTCGAACAGCAGCGCGCCCTGCTCGGCCTTGGCGGCATCGCCGGCCACCACCTCGGCCGGCGGCTGGGCCGCCAGCCAATCGGCCAGGAGCTTGCGCTCCTCGGGGGTGGTCTTGGCAATCACCGGCTTCATGGGCCCGACCGGCGGCGACGACCGCACGCCATCGGCGATCTCGGTCATCTGGCGCAGCAGATAGGCGGCGTTCTGGCCCGCCAGATGGGGCGTCCCGGCGATGGCCTTGCGGCCGTCGGCGCCGTGGCAGGCGATGCAGCCCTTGGCGACGAACAGCGCGCGGCCATCATCGGCGGCCTGGGCCGAACCCGCCACGACCAGAACGGCCAGCACCACCACGGCGAGCCTCGACATCATTTCCACTCCATCCGGCCCGGCGCGGCGCAGGCGGGGCAGCACACCGTGAAGGCCGGAGCATCGCGACCGCAGGCGCCACAGGTCCAGGCCGGTTCGGGTCCGACCTCGCCGATCTTGGCCAGCCAGGCCAGCGCGGCGGCTTCGTCGTGCCTGTCAGCGCGCTCCAGCCGGGCCAGCAGGCTCAGCCCCCGTGGCGACGGCCGCTGGGCCAGCGCCGTGTCCAGATGGGTGCGGGCCTGCCCCCACAGCTTGGCGTCCAGCGCCGCCTCGGCCAGGGCGAGATGGCCGTCGGGCGCGGCGGAATTGGCCGCTACCAGACGCTGCATGCGCTTGACCCGCTCCAGCGGCGTGTCGGTTTCGCCCAGCGCCGCCCATTCCGCCACCAGTTCGGGATGGGGAGCGACCCGGAAAGCGGCCTCAAGCAAGGACGCCGCCTTGCGCTCCTTGCCTTTACGACGATACAGCTCGGCCGCCAGCGCCACCGCCGGCACGAAATCGGGCCGGGCATCGCGGGAGTCCAGGGCCAGCGACAGAGCGGCATCGTCATCGCCGGCTCCTTGCGCCGCCTCGGCGCGGGCGAACAGCACCAGCGCCCGGCGGCGCGCCAGTTCGGCGGCGGGCAGGGCGGCGTGGCGCCGCGCTACCGACAGGGTCAGCTCGGCCTCGACCAACTGGCCCGATTCCAGTTGGAGGTCGAACAGGGTGGCGGCAAGACCGTCGGCACCGGGCTGCACCAGCAGGGCGCGGCCGGCCAAATCGCGCGCCGCCGTCCGCTCACCCTGCTTCAACGCCAGATCCAGCAGACCCTTGAGGCCGAGAAAGGCGGTCTCCGGGCGCTCGGTCATGGCCTGGTAGCGGGCGCGCAGCTGCTCGACGTCGCCGGTCATCTGCGCCGCCTGAACCGTCAGCAGGCCGGTCACCGAACTGTCCTGAAGCAGCTTGTCGGCCTTGCGGGCCAGCTTGACCGCCGCCCGCGAATCGCCCGACGCCACCGCCGCCAGCCCATCGGACAGGGCGACATAGCCTTTGCGGGTGCGGTCGGCGCGACGGGAATCGAGGAAGCGGCCGGGGGCACCGAGGATCAGCCGCGCCAGCCGCCCGACCGCCGCCAGCAGCACCAGCAGACCCACCAGCGCCGCCAGCAACACCGGCACCGTGGTGTCCAGGCGCCAGCCCTGCCAGTGGACGGTCACTTCGCCGGGCCGGTCGGCCAGCCACACCGCGCCGGCCACCACCAGGGCGGTGACCAGCAGGAAGGCGAGCAGCCGTCTCATGGCCCCACCTTGGCGCCGGTTCCCGCCAGGGCGAGGGCATGGGCCGCCAGCTCCGACACCGCCTTGTCGGCAGCCAGCCGGGCCTTGGCCTCGGCCAGCCAGGGCGCCGCGACTTGGGCCGGACCGCCGGTCAGGGCCTCCGCCTCGGCGCTAGCGGCGGCGAGGTCGCCACGGGTCAGGGCGGCCTGGGCGCGGGCGACGACGGCCGCCGTCGATGAGCCGGCGGCGGCACCGTCCTCGCGCCGGATGGTGACCAGCGACAGCATCCGGTCCAGCACCCGGCGCCACCAGCCCGCGCCCTCGGGCAGGATCTCGGCGCGCAGGAGGACCGGCGCCAGGGTGTCGAACCTTGCCGCCAGGGCGGTGCGAGGCGCGATGCCGGCGGCGGCGTGGTCCTTGAGGGGCTCCAGGGCCCGGCCGACATCGGCATCGTCGCCGGCCAGCACCTTGACCGCCCGCAGCTCGGCATCGAACACCAGCCCGAGATTGATCGCCTCACGCAGCTGACCGGTGGCCAGCAGTAGGGCGGCGGCCGAGGAGCGGTGGGCCTGAAGGTCGCGAATGGCGGCATCGGCCTGATCGAGCCGGTCGGCCAACCGCAGCACGGCGGCGGCATCGGCGGCGGTCTTGCGCAGCTCGGTAACTTGTTTCGCCAGCGTTTCGACGTCGCCGGCCAGATGGGACGGCGTCGCCGGCTGGGCCTGGACCGCGCGCAAACTCTGTTCCAGCGTCGCCAGACGACCCTCGTCGGCGACGGGCGCCCCCGGTTGGGCCAATTTGGCTTCCAATTGGGCCAGTTTGGCGGTGGTGGCGGTCAGCTCCGCCCGCAGGGCCTCCACCTCGCCGCCCGACGACGCGGCCGGAAAGCCGGCTTGATCGCGCCACAGTGGGAAGCTGGCCACCGCCACCGCGATCGCCAGCAGACCCAGCAGCGCCACGACCACTTTCCGCGAGGAGGAGCGGGAGGGCTCGCCCAACTCGACTTTGCCCGACTCGACTTTGGCCGGCTCGGGGGGCTGGACCGGCGCGGTAGGCTCGGAAGCGGGCTCTGGCGTCATGAAGGGCGTCCCCGTGTGAGATCGTCGTCGAGAGCCGCGAGCAGCGCGGCCTGGGTGGGTTCGGCGGCCTGGCGCAAACCCGCCCAGGACAGGCTTGCCAGTTCGGCCGCCACATTGGCGGACAGGCCATAGGCGGTGACGCGGGCCAGTGTTCCCGTCAACCCGGCGTCGGTCACCAGCCTAACAAAGGTCGCGGCGGTGCGGGGAGAGAAAAACAACGCCAGGTCGATAGTCCCGGACTCCAGCGCGGTTCGCAGCTCCGGAGTGAGGACGGCGGCGGTCACCGCCCGATAGAGAACCTGCCGACGGACCTGGAAGCCCAAAACGCCCAGCCGCCCGGCCAAGTCGCCGGCATTGACCGTCCCGGCGGCATGCAGCAAGGCCCCCCCGGCGGGATCGACCCGCTTCGCCACCAGAGCCGCCAGCGTCTCCACGTCGCCGCCGGCACTCTCGACCCGGCCGTAGCCCAGGGCGCGGGCGATGCTGGCCGAGGCGTCGCCCACCGTCCACACCGGCAAGTCCCGGTCGGGCAGCAGACGGGCGAGGGCGCGGATACCGTTGGCGCTGGTCACCAGGATGCCCTGGGCGCCGGCGGCATCCACCGTGGCGCCGGGAACGGGCGCGATATCCAGCAGCGGCTCGATCATGACCTCGAGGCCACGCTCGGCCAAGGCACGCGCCACCGTCTCCGAATCTTCCCTCGGGCGGGTGACGAGGGCGCGCATGGGCCTAATGCTTTATGGCGTCGAAGAAGCCCGGACCGGCCTTGCCGACCAGTTCCTCGCCGGCGTCGGTACCCATGGCGGCGGCATCGGCCTGGGCGCCGGTGCGGCTGGTGGCGTGGATGGTCTTGCCGTCGGGGCTGATGATCAGGCCGCGCAGGCTCAGCACCGCGCCGTCCAGCTCGGCCAGCGCCCCGATGGGGGTGCGGCAGGAGCCGTCGAGACGGGCGAGGAAGGCCCGCTCGGCGGTTACCCGAATCTGCGACACCGGGCAGTTGAGGGCGGCGATATAGCGCTGCGCCGCCTCGTCGTCGGCGCGGCAGGTGATGCCGATGGCGCCCTGGGCCACCGCCGGCAGCATGTCGTCCACCTCGATGGCGGCGGTGACGTGCTGGGACAGGCCGAGACGGCGCAGGCCGGCCATGGCCAGCAGGGTGGCGTCGACCACCCCTTCCTCCAGCTTGCGCAGCCGGGTCTGGACGTTGCCGCGGAAGTTCACCACCTTAAGGTCGGGACGACGGTGAAGAATCTGGGCGCCGCGCCGCAAGCTGGCGCTGCCGATCACCGCGCCCTCGGGCAGCTCGGCCAGGCTGTTGGCCTTGAGGCTGATGAAGGCGTCGCGCACATCCTCGCGCGGCAGGATGCAGGGCAGGTCGATGCCGTCCGGCAACACCGTCGGCACGTCCTTCATGGAATGGACGGCCAGATGGATGCGGCCCGACAGCATGGCCTCGTCCAGCTCCTTGGTGAACAGGCCCTTGCCGCCGATCTCGGCCAGCGGCCGGTCCTGGATCAGATCGCCGGTGGTCTTGATCACCTCGATCTCGATGGCGCCGGGGGCGGCCAGCTCGGGCCAGGCGGCGGCGAGGCGGTCGCGGGTTTCATGGGTCTGGGCCAGCGCCAACGGTGAGCCGCGCGTCCCGATTCGCAGAATGGGATGTTTTGTGGTCATGGTCCGGCTGTTGTAGTAAGTCGGAGGCCGACGTGCAAAGGGATTTGTACCGGAGCGAAGCGACTAGCCCGTTGAGGGCGCGCGCCTCGCCGGCTTCGCCGGCAAACAATATGCCTGCACGCATGCGCGTGCGGGGCGCGAAAGCCAAGCCGCCGTGAGGCGGCGCCCGGCGATTGAGGGACGAATATGTTAGTTCTCGGCATCGAGACCAGTTGCGATGAGACCGCCGCCGCCGTGGTGACGGGGACGCGCGAGATTCTGGCCGATGTGGTGCTGTCGCAGCTGGACGAGCACCGCCCCTATGGCGGCATCGTGCCGGAAATCGCGGCGCGCTCCCATCTCCAGCACATCGACCGGCTGGTGGCCGAGGCCATGAAACGCGCCGGTATCGGCTTTGGCGAGTTGGACGCCGTCGCCGCCACCGGCGGGCCGGGCCTGATCGGCGGCGTCATCGTCGGAGTCATGACCGCCAAGGCGCTGGCCCTGGCGGCGGGCAAGCCGTTCCTGGCGGTCAACCATCTGGAAGGCCATGCCCTGACGGCGCGGCTGACCCATGGCATCGACTTTCCCTATCTGCTGCTGCTGGCCTCGGGCGGCCATTGCCAACTGCTGGCGGTGGAGGGAGTGGGCAAATACACAAGGCTGGGCACCACCATCGACGACGCCGCCGGCGAGGCCTTCGACAAGGTGGCCAAGATGACCGGACTGGGCTATCCCGGCGGGCCGGCGGTAGAAAAGGCCGCCGCCACCGGCGATGCCCGCCGTTTCGTCCTGCCGCGTCCCATGAAGGGCAAGCCCGGCTGCGACTTCAGCTTCTCCGGCCTCAAGAACGCGGTACGGCTGCTGGTGGAAAGCCTGCCCCGGCCGCTGAGCGAACAGGACGCCGCCGATGTCTGCGCCGGCTTCCAGGCCGCCGTCGCCGACGCGGTGGCCGACCGGGTCAGGCGGGGAATCAAGGACTTCAAGGCCCGCTGGCCGATTGGGCGCCATCTGGTGGTGGCCGGCGGCGTCGCCGCCAACACCGCCCTGCGCGACACCTTGATTCGGATCGGATCCGAAACGGGCCTTGAGTTCCTGGCGCCGCCGCTGAAGCTGTGCACCGACAACGCCGCCATGATCGCCTGGGCCGGGGTGGAACGGCTGCGCCTGGGGCTGGTGGATCAGCTGGACTTCGCCCCCCGGCCGCGCTGGCCGCTCGATCCCCATGCCAAGAAGGTCGGTTTCGCCGGGGTGAAGGCATGAGCAAAGCTTTTACCAAGGAACCGGACGGTGACGAGGACGAGGACGACGTCCCCCAGGGGCTGCCGCCCGGCGCCAAGAACTATATGCGGCCGCAAGGCTATCAGGCACTGCGCGACGAGCTGAACCAGTTGGCGCGGGTCGAACGGCCCAAAGTGGTCGAGGTGGTGTCGTGGGCGGCCGGCAACGGCGACCGCTCGGAAAACGGCGACTACCTCTACGGCAAGAAGCGCCTGCGTGAGATCGACCGCCGCATCCGCTTTCTCAACAAACGCCTGGATTCGGCCCATGTGGTCGATCCGAGCCAGCAAAAGAACCGCGAGCAGGTATTCTTCGGCGCCACCGTCACCTATGCCAATGCCCGCGACGAGGAGGTGACCGTCACCATCGTCGGCATCGACGAGGCCAACCTGGAACGCGGCCTGATCAGCTGGATCTCGCCCATCGCCCGCGCCCTGCTGAAGGCCGCCGAGGGCGATTCGGTGCCGGTCCGCACCCCGGCCGGAACCGAAATGATCGAGGTGATCGCGATCCGGTATGAGGGGTAGGGGGCTTCACGGCGGACGTTTGTTTTGGCGTCCGGCGATTGAGAGCAACACGGATGAACACGGATGCGGCGCCGACGCGCCGCTCACGGATGGACGATGCGGGTCTGTCCGATTAACACAGACACCCACTACATATAGGGGGCCATATACCCCATTTAACGGCAGCAATGTGCCAAGAGCGGCCTTTCGCTGGGGCACCAAGTGATGCAGCCCTTTTTTGCGAAATTACCCACTGAGCTCGTCGGTCGAGACGAACCATAATCCAACCTTTATGCCGCAATCAATAATTGCTATCGTGTTGTTGGAAGAAAGGGCAATGAGGCGACGATATTATGCTCGGACTGAAATTTAAGAATTTGTGGGTAGCCGAGATATTCAGTGCAGCCCTCGTGATTGGTTCGCTGGCTTCGGCTTCGAGGGCAAACGACTCCTCGGTATCCGCCAGCCCTTCTGGGGGCTTGATTTTCGAGAAGAGCGACAGCGTCAAAATGAAATCTGAGTATTTATACATATCGTTGGATAGAATAGTTGTAAAATATGTATTCAAGAACACATCAAAAAGTGACGTAAAAACTAAGGTTGGCTTCCCACTACCTACTATAGACCCCGTTGAGGCTGAATTTAGTTTCAGGGAGCCTCACGATGCGGAGTTCCGGGTGAAGGTTAACGGAAAAAGTATTTCTTCAGATATTGACATCCGTGTTCTAAGAAGGAATCACAAGGCATTCGATAGCGCCGGACATATTCGTCGTAAGGATATAGACATAACCACAGCATTCAATGAATTGGGGCTTGACCCATTTGACGACAACATTGGCCAAGGCAAGGTGACAGAAAAATTGAAGAGCCTTGGCGTTATTTGCAACGATCCTGATGATAATCACGAATTTGGGTGCTGGAGCACAAAGAAGACATACTTTTGGGACCAAATATTCCCAGCGGGTAAAGAGGTGAAAATTGAGCATATGTATATACCTTGGCCGGGCTCATATAATGAGGTAACTGCAATTAACCCGCGCCAATCTATTTTCATAGATGAATGCATGGATGAATCTTTTATCAGGGCTTACAGCAAATTGAGTGGATTTCCCCTTTCTGAATACGATATCGGCATAGACGAATATAGCGGGCGTCGCGCATATATTCTTAAGAAAAACGCAGACGACTCTTTGTTTAAAAAAGTGCGCGGCTGGCCTCCTCAGTTTTCCCAAGCTAATATAGAATATATCCTGACTACTGGGGCAAATTGGTCAGGTCCAATAGGAAATTTCACATTGGAGATTAATAAAGGTGATGCTGCCCTTATCTCATTTTGTCCGATTCCAGGCGTAAGGATGGTCAGGTCTGGGCACTCTTTCGTCGGAAAAGCTAGGGATTTTATCCCAAAATCTGATCTATCGATTTATCTAATCATACCTCACTGAGACGAATATAACCCTGCGTTGCAACTAGTATGTATTTGACGGTTATTTTGAGAATGGATAGTTAGGTCGATACACTGAATCCGCAGGCTCCTGTATGTCCGGTCAGGGTCAGTTGCGGTCGATTGGGCGGTCCCGATGCGACTCCAATATGTAGTGGATGTCTGCGTTAACCGGATAGGCAATCATCCGTGTTGCTATGACGCGGCGGCAAAGAGAGGCGATTCCGGACTGTCGCGGAACCGTCCTGATCTACCGCCGCCGTGCCCTCATAGGGCTTGACCGGAGACGCCACCTCATGCGGAAGTTGGACCCGGAGGCTTGCCATGTCCGTATCCATCACCCTCTCCGAGGCCAAGGCCCAGCTATCGCGACTGGTGGATCGCGCCGCCGCTGGCGAGGAAATCATCATCACCAAGGCCGGCCATCCCCTGGCGCGTCTGGTGCCGCTGAAGCCGCCAAGCCAGCCGCGCGTTCCGGGGCTTCTGCGCGGTCAGATCCGCATGGGTGAAGACTTCAACGCGCCTCTGTCGGAAGAACTGGCTGAACCAGCCCCTCCACCGCCCGCCACGCCGCCGCGACGGTGATCTCGGCGACGCAGGGGAAGGCGTCCTTGTCCGACGCCCGCTTGGGACAGCGCCACAGGCAGTGGTAGCAGTCCATGGGGGCGTTGAGGAACACCGCCTTGGGTGGGCGGATTTGCTCGGGGTACGGCACGAAGCAGCCGAAATGGCCGCCGCCGGCCAGCAGCACGGTGGGCGCCCCGATTCCGAGGGCGAGGTGGCCGGGGCCGGTGTCGTTGCTGACCACGCAGGCGGCGTGTTTCAGCACATCGACCAGCTGGGGCAGTTTGAGGCTGCCGATGGTATCGACGATGCCGGGATGATTCAGGCCCGCCAGCACCGGCTTGGCGAAAGCCTCCTGCCCGGCCCCGACAAACACCACCCGCAGCCCGGCCCCCAGGCATTGTTTCGTCAGCTCAATGAACTGGTCGAACGGCCAGCGCCGCCCCGGTTCGTTGGAGCCGAAATTCATCACCACATAGGGCGCGCCCTTGGGGATCAGCGGCGGCAGTTCGCGCCAGGGGATGGCGGGAATTTCCGGTGGCATGCGGATTCCCATCAAGGCCTGAAGGAAGGTGAAGTGGCGCAGACCCTCGTGGGTGGGGTAGGGGCCGGTATCGATCACCCGCGTGGCCTTGGCCAGATACCAGGCGTATTCCGCCCGGGTCTTGTCGGTGACGAAGGGGGCGCAGACGATGCGCTCGGTTGCCCGGCTGGCCCAGACCAGGGTATCGGCGGTCAGGGTCTTGCGCATGAACATGTCGCAGACCGCGGTTTTGAAGCCCTGGCGGCGCACCCACAGCGCGACCTTCAGGCGATAGAGCCACCTCTTCTCGAAGGCGTGCTCGTCGATGGCCACGACCTTGAAGCCGGGAAACACCACATCGGCCAGCGGCTTCCACGAATTGCAGCCCAGCACCGTGATCTCGGACTTCGGGACCCCGAAGGCGTCGGGATAATGCTCCAGCGCGGCGCGGAACATCACCATGTCGCCGATGCCGTCCATGCGCACCACCAGCACGCCGCGTCGCCGCCGCGGCCCCGGCCCCGGCCACAAGGCCACCAGGGCGTCGATGGGGCGGAACATCCACCACCGCCGCCGCATTCCCCTGGGAAACAGGGTCAAAACACCCCTCGGGCGACCGAGTTGCGCACATTCTCCAGCACCTGGTCGGTGTCGATCTCGGCGACGCATTTGTACATGCCGTCGACCAGGGGGAACTTGCAGCGGCCGAGGCAGCCCTGGCATTCCATGGGGACATAGACGAACTGGACGTTGCCGGGCGCCACCCGCTCGTCATAGGGAACGCCGGCCCCGGCATAGGCGGCGCTGGCCAGACACATGGTGGAAATCCCCAGCAGCACCGCCAGGTGCAGGCCGGCGGTATCGACGCCGACCACCATGCGCGAGCCCATCAGGATGGAGGCCAGCCGCTCGAAGCCCGAGGTCTCCATGGTGACATTGGGCAGCGACATCAGCGCCATGTATTCGGGGTTACGGTCGAAGTCGTTGCGGTGGCCCGCCACCAGGATCTTCCAATGCTCCGGCACCGCCTCGGCCATCAGCCGCCACATCTCCACCGGCAACTGGCGCTGTTTGACGCCCGAGAACGGGAAGAACACCACCGTGTCGCCCAAATGCTCGGCCTGGGGCAGTTGGCTGTCGGGCAGCAGCGCCAGCACCGGCTGCTGGCGGTCGTCGAGGATCTCGTCGGCGAATTTGGACCAGCGCAGGATCTTGTCCTGCCGGAGCGGCCCGGAATCGAACAGGATGTCGAAGACCTTCTCGCTTTCGGCCAGACGCTGGTGGTAGTTGCGCTTGTAGGGCGGCGGCACCATGCCGGCGGTCTCGGCCGGATCGGCGGCGATGATCAGCGCCTCGTCCTGGTCGTGCTCGCGCACATAGTCCAGCGACACGATCAGGCGGTAATGCTGGGCATGCAGGTCGATGAAGCTCTGCCAGCGGTATTCCAGCTCGTCCAGCCGGCGGAAATCGATCCGCCGCAGCTTGAGGAAGCGGGGGAACAGGAACGACATGCCGGCGGCGTCGTTCCGGCACAGCAGGGTGACGCTCTCGTCCAGCTTGGCGAGGCGCATGAAGCGGGGCAGCACCGCCGAGATGAACACCATCTCGGCCGGACCGCGCGAACTGACCAGCAAGACCCCCTCGGCCCGGCGGCGGCGTTTCTTGTAGCGCAGGTAAAGACGCAGAACGGGATCCAACAGCGCGGCGATCTTCATGGCCTGACCTCCGTCATCTGGAGCACGGCGGCGACCACCTCGGCGACATCCAAGGCGGCGACACAAGGATACATTGAATTCACCGGGTCGAACCGGCAATCCCCCAAGCAACCGGCGCAGTCCATCGGCCGCCACAGGAAGCGGACGGTGGCCGGCGTGATCTCGGCGGCGTAGGGCACGATCTCACCCACATAGGCGGCGCTGGCTAGGCACAAAGTCGGCACCCCCAGGGCGGCGGCCAGATGCATGCAGGCGGTGTCCACCGAAATCACCAGCCGGGCCGAGCGCAGCAGGCCGGCCAGTTCGGAGAAGGGCGCCGGCTCGAAGCTGACGCCGGGCAACTCCAGCAGCGCCCGGTAGTCGGGATTCTTGTCGAGGTCGCTGGGATGGCCGGCGATGCGCACGCGCCAGCCCTCGGGCAAGGCGGCGATGACGCGGCGGTAGAGGTCGGGGGGGCTCTGCTTGGCCTTCACCGCCGAGAACGGCTGGATGAAGACGGTGGGCTGGTCCAGCGCCACCGGAGCCGGCAGCCGCTCGGGAACCAAGGTGACCTTGGGGGCAGGCACCGCGCGGCCGGTCAGGAAATCGGCGAAGCGAGCCCAACGCACCACCTTGTCCAGCCGGCTGCCGCCCGACTTGAACATCTTGGTCCAGCGGCGGGCGTGGGCGGTCAGGCGGCGCTGGTACTTCGGCCAGGGCCGCGGCGCCATGGCGGCGGTTTCGGGGGCGGCGCAGGCGAAGGCCAGGGCCTCGTCCAGATCGGGGTGCCGCAAAAAGTCGGTGGACACCACCAGCCGGTAATGGGACCGGTACAGGTCGGCGAAGACGCGGCGGCGGTAGAAAGGCTGGCGCAGGCGGGCGAAATCCACCCTGACCACCTGGACCTCCGGCGGAAACAGGAAGCTCATGCGCGCGGCGTCGGAGCGCAGCAGCACCGTCACCGTCTCGCCCGCCGCCGCCAGTTCGGCGAAGCGCGGCAGCACCAGCGAGAACAGCACGGTGTCGCCCAGCCCCCCGGCCGACAGCAGCAGCACGCCCGATGGCTTTCCGCGCCGGAGCGACAGAATCCGCTTCAGGCTGAACACCGGATCGGTCAGGCGGTGCAGCTTCAAGGATGTCTCCCCAATATTGCCCCTCACGCGCCGGGCGGGCGCTCAACGCGCCAGTCGCTTCGCTCCGGTTCTTCCCCCAATGCGCCGCCAAACCCTAATACGGCGCGTAAGACTTTTCCTCGATCAAGGCCGAGCCCAGCAGGTCGTTGACCTTGCGCTTCGAGGCGGCGCGCTGGTCGTTGGTGACATAGACGGCACGGGCCAGGGCGACGAATTTGGCGCCGAAATCCTTGGCGCGCTCGCAATCGCGAATGTCGTCCTCGATCACCCACAGCTTCTCGTTGATGGCCTTCAGCTCGGCCGCCAGCGCCGCCAGCCCGGCATGGGCGGGAAACTCGCGCTCGCGCACCGCCACCAGCTCGGCCAGCTCCTTGTTGACGTTGGCCAGCTTGGCGGCATCGGCCAATCGCTCGGCCTTGATCTCGAGAATGGTGATCTTGTCGATGATCTCGCCCCACGACACGGGCACCAGAACGGACATGGCAAACCTTGGCTGTACGGAAACTTCCGGGTTCTTAGCAGATTTCCACCGGCTGGGCAAAGCGCCAGGGCAACCGCATCTGGAGCGTAGCGACTAGGCCGTTGAGGCCGCCGGAGCTTTAGCGAAGGAAAGCCAAGCGGGCGGAGGCCCGCGCCGGCGCTTGAGGCGCATTCGACAACCCAAGCAAAGCGCCCGCCATGACTTTGCCATGATAGTCTGTTCGTATATGGTACGACGGCATTGCCTGAAAGCAGATCCCGAGCATGAGCGGCCCCCCCCGCATCCTTCTGATCGTCGCCGACGCCCTGTTGCGCCAGACCGTGGCGGAGCATCTGGGCCTTGCCGCCGGCATGACGGTGTCCGAGACCGCGACCGCCGAGGCCGGGCTGGCCCAGGCCGGCGGCCAGGATCTGATCGTGGTGGACGAAGCCCTGGCCGACCGCGACGGCGGCGGACTATGCCGCCGCCTGCGCGAACACGGCATCACCACGCCGCTGCTGCTGCTGAGCGCGTCCGCCGACCCGAAATCCTGTCCCGCCGCCGACGGGGTGGTGACCAAGCCGTTGCGGCTGGCCACCCTGGCGGCCAAGATCGCCGAGATGCTGGCCCGCCGGCCCGAACCGGCCGGAGTGCGCATCGGCCCCTGGCTGTTCGACGCCGGCCGCCGCCAACTGGTCGGGGACGAGGGCGCGGTGGTGCGGCTGACCGACAAGGAGGTGGCGATTCTCTGCCGCCTCGGCCATGCCGGCGGCGCGGTGGTGGCACGCGAGGTGTTGCTGACCGAGGTCTGGGGCTATTCCGCCGCCATCACCACCCATACCCTGGAAACCCACATCTACCGTCTGCGCCGCAAGATCGAAACCGGGCCGGGCCGGGCCGGGCTGCTGCTCGGCGAGAACGGCGGCTATCGTTTAGCGGTCAGTTGACCCTCAATCGCCGGGCGCCCACATCCGTGGGCTTGGCTTCCGCGCCACAAGGCGCGCCGGGCACACGCGCGCAGGCGCGTATTTTAGTTATGTCTGCCGGCGAAGCCGGCGGGCCCGCAACTCCAAACCAACGCATGAATGCGTTGGTTTGTCGGCACAACTCATAGATCCAGGTCGATCATCACCGGCACGTGGTCGGAGGGCTGGGTCCAGGCGCGGGCCTCGCGCGCCACCAGGGTGGCCCGCAGCAGCGGCGCCAGGGCGGGGGTCACCCAGATATGGTCGAGACGGCGGCCCCGGTCATTCTTCTGCCAATCGGGCGAGCGATAGCTCCACCATGTGTAGAGCCGTTCCGAAGGCGGAACAAAATGGCGCACCGCATCGACGAATGGCACCGAGGCCTGGAACCGCTCCAGCAGGTCCACCTCCACCGGGGTATGGCTGATGACCCGCAGCATCTGCTTGTGCGACCACACGTCGTTTTCCAGCGGCGCGATGTTGAAGTCGCCGGCCAGGATCGCCTTGTCGGTGGGCTTGACCTCGGCGGCGAACCAATCGGTGATCGCGCGCACGAAATCCAGTTTGTGGGCGAACTTGTCGTTGACCTCGGGATCGGGAATGTCGCCGCCGGCCGGAATATAGAGGCAGTGGACCGTGACCCCGTTGGCCAGCTTGACCGCCAGATGGCGTCGATCCTCGCGGCCGCACCATGACGGGGTGTTGATCTCGGCGATGGGCAGCTTGGACAGCACCGCGACGCCGTTGTAGCCCTTCATGCCATGGAAGGCGACATGGCTGTAGCCCATCTCTTCGCAGGCGGCCAGGGGAAACAGGGGATCATCGACCTTGATCTCCTGCAAGCACAGCACATCGGGCGCCATGACCGAGGTCAGTTGCCGCACGAGATCGATGCGCAGACGGATCGAATTGATGTTCCAGGTGACGAGGCGCAAGGCGGGCTTTCTCCGAGGTAGAGCCAGCGGGCGTATCTTACCCGGCGATTGAAGGGCAAACAGCCCGACGAGCCGCCCGGCTCGGAGTTGCGGCCCCGCCGGCAGACTTGTTTGATGCGCGCCTGCGCGCGCAGAGCCGGCGCGCCACATGGCGCGAAAGCCAAGGGATGCGGCACGCATCCCGCCCGGCGGTGCCGCCCCGAAGGGGCAAACGACGCCCGCAGGGCGGCCCCGAGCAAATGCGAGGGGTGGGCGAAGCCCACAGTGAAGGGCATCATATAAACCACGAAAAGAGCGCCCGGTCAGGGGGGTAACCGGGCGCTCTATTGGCTCCGTGGGGAGCGTGGGGTGGGCAGGGGAGACCGACCCCACCGGCCGGACCATTGCAGTCGCGGCCGTTGTATCGGAGATGTGGGGACGGGATGACCGGTTCAAAGTCGGAATTGGCGCATGGCAGCCATGCGCTAGGTGCATGCCTGGGCCGGTTGATGGATGACAGCGCAGGAAACAGGCAAAGCTGGTGCGCGCCAGCCCAGAAATCGGGCAGATCTATTTTGAGCAAAGGGGCGGCAGTGGCGGAAAACCAAGAAAAATGGGGGGTTGGTGCGTCGTCGGAGATTCCGGCACGCTCCTTGAAAGGGAAGTTGTGCGGAAAGTTCGCAAGACGGCTTGCGACCGATCAACTGTGGTCCATCTCCCGGCCCGCCGAGGTGCGGCGGCTTCCGCGTCGGGACGAAGGACCCTTGGAATTGCATGGGGACCTTAAGATGAAGCTGATCATGGCCATCATCAAGCCCTTCAAGCTGGACGAAGTCCGCGAGGCACTCACGCCGCTGGGAGTTCAGGGCCTGACCGTGAGTGAGGTCAAGGGCTTTGGCCGCCAGAAGGGTCAAACCGAAATCTATCGCGGCGCCGAATACGTGGTGAATTTCTTGCCCAAGGTGAAGATCGAGGTTGCGGTCAACGACGATCTCGCCGACCGCGTGGTGGAGGCGATTCAAGCCGCCGCCCGCACCGGCAAGATCGGTGACGGCAAGATCTTCGTCACCGAAATTCAGCAGGCCTTCCGGATCCGCACCGGCGAAAGCAACGCCGAAGCGCTCTGACGCCTCGGTATGCATTCGTCTACGGTATACGCACGTCCATACCGGCGGGTGCCCCGGCGCCCGTCCCTGTCGGTGCAAGCCCTTCAAGCCCGGAAAGCGAAAGCTTTCCGGGCTTTTGCATGCCTGAAATAAGGCAGCCGGCCTTTGCCCACTTTTTCACCATCCAGCCGGTGCGTTGCTCAAAACTGCGTCATCGTGATTGACCTGTCTTTTCCTCTGGAAGGGCTGGAAAGGAAAAACATCAGGGATTCCCAGGATTCCGGTCGGTTGGCACGGTTCTTGTTACTAAAACGGCGAGCCGACCGTCCCTGGTTGGCACGTCCTCTCGCTGAGCCGCTTCGGGGGTTACCATGAGCAATCGTTTGAAGTCCTTCTTGTTAGGCGTAGGCCCCGCGCTCGGCCTAGCGCTCGTTACTTCGGCCGCGTGGGCCGAAGAGGCCGCCGCTCCGGCCGCCGCCGCCGCCGCTCCGGTGGTGCTTGACACCGGCGCCACCGCCTGGATGCTCACCTCCACCGCCCTGGTGCTGTTGATGACCATCCCCGGCCTGGCCCTGTTCTACGGCGGCATGGTCCGCAAGAAGAACCTGCTCGCCACCATGATGCAGAGCTTCGCCGTCACCTGCCTCGTCACCGTGCTGTGGGCCGTCATCGGCTACAGCCTCGCCTTCACCGGCGAGGGCGCCTTCCTCGGCGGCATGGAGCGCTTCCTGCTGAACGGCATGGACAAGGGGGCCCTGGCCCTGCCGAACCCGGTTCCCGAATCGGTGTTCATGATGTTCCAGATGACCTTCGCCATCATCACCCCGGCCCTGATCACCGGCGCCTTCGCCGACCGCATGAAGTTCTCCTCCATGCTGGTGTTCATGGGTCTGTGGCTGATCGTCGTCTACTGCCCGATCGCCCACTGGGTCTGGTCGACCGACGAGAAGGGCGCCGCTGTCGGCTTCCTCGGCAAGATGGGCGTTCTCGACTTCGCCGGCGGCACCGTGGTGCACATCAACGCCGGCGTCGCCGGTCTGATCGCCTGCTTGGTACTCGGCCCGCGCAAGGGTTTCGGCACCGACAACATGGCGCCGCATAACCTGAGCCTGTCCATCATCGGCGCCTCCCTGCTGTGGGTGGGCTGGTTCGGCTTCAACGCCGGCTCCGCCGTCGCCGCCGATGGTCGTGCCGGCATGGCCATGGCCGTGACCCAGATCGCCACCGCCGCCGCCGCCCTGTCGTGGATGTCGGCCGAGTGGATCCTGCGCAAGAAGCCGTCGGCTCTGGGCATCATCTCCGGCGCCGTCGCCGGTCTGGTCGCCATCACCCCGGCTTCGGGCTTCGTCGACCCCAAGGGCGCCTTGATCATCGGCCTGGTCGCCGGCGTGATCTGCTACTGGGGCGCCACTGGCCTCAAGCATGCCCTCAAGTATGACGACTCCCTGGACGCCTTCGGCGTGCACGGCATCGGCGGCATCACCGGCGCCATCCTGACCGGTGTGTTCGCGGTCGAGAAGATCGGCGGCACCGCCGGCCTGCTCGAAGGCAACAGCGGCCAGGTTCTGACCCAGGTCTACGGCGTCCTGATCACCCTGGTCTACACCGCCGTGGTGTCGTTCATCCTGCTCAAGGCCATCGACCTGGTCATGGGCCTGCGCGTCACCGCCGAGGAAGAGCGGGAGGGTCTCGACCTCGCCCTGCACGGCGAAACGGTGCACTGATCGTTCTTCCCGCCTCAAGCGGGGGACGGGACGGAAGGCGTCGGGGAAACCCGGCGCCTTTTTTCTTTTTGTGTCCCTCAGGCGCCGGGCGGGCCACCTCCCGTGGCCCTTGGCTTTCGCGCCACGAGGCGCGCCGGCCTTCGGCCGCAACTCCTCGCCTCCGGCTCGTCGGGTCCGGTGCCCCAAGCGCCGGGCGGAGCTTTCGCAACTTCCCCCTGGGGCCGGAGCGGGGAATGGGGTAAAACTCGAAATGTTCCGCCAACCCCCGCCTCAGTGTTCGCCATCGCCATGACCATCGCCCCCAATCTGGACGCCCGGCTCGACCACCTTCCGGACTATCCGTTCGCTCGCCTGGCCAAGCTGCTGGGCGGACCGCCCGGACCCGACTCCATCGTCATGTCCATCGGCGAGCCGCAGCACCAGCCGCCGGCCATGGTGGCCGAGACCCTGGCCGCCAATGCCGCCCTGTGGGGCAAATATCCCCCCGCCAACGGCTCGTCGGACTTCCGGCTGGCGGTGGCCGAGTGGACCGGACGGCGTTATGGCCTGCCGGCCGGGCTGATCGACCCGGAGAAATCCATCCTGCCGGTGGCCGGCACCCGCGAGGCGTTGTACCTAATCGCCCAGGCGGTCTGCGGTGATCGCGACGGCAAGCGGCCGCTGGTGCTGTTGCCCAACCCGTTCTATCAGGTCTATGCCGGCGCCGCCGTCATGGCCGGGGCCGAGCCGGTCTTCGTGCCCGGCGCCCATGGTCCCACCAGCCAGCCCGACTTTTCCACCCTGCCGCCCGAGGCGCTGGAGCAGACCGCCCTGGCCTATATCTGCTCGCCGGCCAATCCCCAAGGCTCGGTGGCCGACGCCGCCCTGCTGGAGCGTTCGGTGGCGACGGCGCGGCGCTACGGCTTCGTGCTGGCCTGCGACGAATGCTATTCCGAGATCTGGGACACGGTCGAACCGCCGGGCGCCCTGGCCACCTGCGCCGCCCTGGGCGAGGGCCTCGCCAATGTGCTGGTGTTCAACTCGCTGTCCAAGCGCTCCAGCGTTCCCGGCTTGCGCTCCGGCTTCGTCGCCGGCGATGAAAAGGTGGTCAAGGCGTTCTCGCGGCTGCGCTCCTATGGCGGCGCCGCGACGCCGCTGCCGGTGCAGGCCGCGTCCGCCGCCTTGTGGCGGGACGAGGCCCATGTGACGGCCAGCCGCGACCTCTACCGCGCCAAGATCGATCTGGCCGAGCGTATCCTCGGGGGGCGGTTCGGCTTCTACCGGCCGGCCGGCGGCTTTTTCCTGTGGCTCGACGTCGGCGACGGCGAGGCGGCCGCCATCAAGCTGTGGCGCGAAGCCGACATGCGGGTGCTGCCCGGCTCCTATCTCGCCGCCGAGGATTCCATCGACGGCAATCCCGGCCACCGCTACATCCGGGTCGCCTTGGTCCACGATCTGGCCACCACCGAGGCGGCGCTGACCCGCCTTGCCGCCGTGCTGGGGAGATAAGGGCGTCCATGGCGGCTCCGTCGCGCAAGACCAGGATGAACACCGGTTTCCTGCCACGGGGAACCGTGGAATTCTTTCGCCGCCGGCTGATCCAGGCCGGGGGACTGGCCCTGCTGGGATTCGGACTCGCCGCCGCCGCCGCCCTGGTCACCGCCGATTCCCATGATCCCAGCTTCGACACCGCCGCCGACGGACCGGTTTTCAACGCCCTGGGCCGGCCGGGGGCCTATCTCGCCGACTTCCTGTTCCAGGCGGTGGGCTGGGGCGGCCTGCTGCTGGCCCTGACCGGCATGGTCTGGGGGGGACTGCTGCTGGTCCGCATGCGGCTGCCCGGCGGCTGGTCCTGGCGGCTCGCCATGCTGCCGCCGTCCATGGTGCTGTGGGCGGTGGGCCTGGCGGCGCTGCCCTTGCCGAACCCGGCCAGCCTGCCGGCGGGCGTGGGCGGCGCCCTGGGCCAGGTGATGGTCGCCGGCCTGACCCTGCTGCTGCCGCCCGAAATCGCCTGGATCGCCGGCCCCGCCGCCCTGGTGCTGGGAGCGGCGGCCACGGTGTTCGTGCTGGGACTCACCGGCGGCGACTGGGCTGATCTTGGCCGCCGCTCGCTGGAAATGGCGGTGGCCACCGGCCATGTGGCCTCATCGCTGCGCCGCCATGAGGCCGAAGACGAGATGCCGCGCCGCGGCGAACCGGTGCTGCGGCCCATGACCCGCCCCGTCCCGCAGCCGCCGGCCGACGCGGAGGAGGAGGACGACGACCCCTTCGTACCGGCGCCGCCCGACGAGGACGAGGAGATGGACCTCCCGCCGCCACCACAGGGCTCGCTGGTCCAGCCCAAGCGCCCGCCCGCCGCGCCGGGCAAGCGCGAGCGCGCCGCCCGCCAGGGCACCCTCGACCTCGGCAATCCGCCCGTTTCGGGCTACGAGCTGCCGCCGCTGTCGCTGCTGACGCCCACCCCAGAGCAGGGCGGCATCCGCATCAGCCAGGATGCGCTGGCCCAGAACGCCAAGATGCTGGAATCGGTGCTGGAAGATTTCGGCGTCAACGGCAAGGTGGTGAAGGTCCGCCCCGGCCCGGTGGTGACGCTCTACGAGCTGGAGCCGGCGCCGGGCACCAAGACCAGCCGGGTGATTGGTCTGGCCGACGACATCGCCCGGTCCATGTGCGCATTGTCGGTGCGCATCGCCACCATCCCGGGGCGCAGCGTCATCGGCATCGAGCTGCCCAATTCCCGCCGCGAAGTGGTGTTCCTGCGGGAATTGCTGGCCGCCGAGCAGTTCGAGAAGGCCGCCGCCCGGCTGACCCTGGTGCTGGGCAAGGATATCGGCGGCGGCCCGGTGATGGTCGACCTCGCCCGCATGCCCCATCTGCTGATCGCCGGCACCACCGGTTCCGGCAAGTCGGTGGCCATCAACACCATGATCCTGTCGCTGCTCTACCGGCTGACCCCGGACGAGTGCCGCATCATCATGATCGACCCCAAAATGCTGGAACTGTCGGTCTATGACGGCATCCCCCATCTGCTAGCGCCGGTGGTGACCGAGCCCGGCAAGGCGGTGGTGGCGCTGAAATGGGCGGTGCGCGAGATGGAAGACCGCTACCGCGCCATGAGCCAGCTGGGGGTGCGCAACATCGCCGGCTACAACCACCGGCTGATCGAGGCCCGCGAGCGGGGCGAGGTGCTGACCCGCACGGTGCAGACCGGCTTCGATCCCGACACCGGCAAGCCGCTCTACGAGGACCAGCTGCTGGCGCTGGAGCCCCTGCCCTTCATCGTCGTCATCGTCGACGAGATGGCCGACCTGATGCTGGTGGCGGGCAAGGACATCGAGGCCGCCGTCCAGCGTCTGGCCCAGATGGCCCGCGCCGCCGGCATCCACATCCTGATGGCCACCCAGCGGCCGTCGGTGGATGTGATCACCGGCACCATCAAGGCCAACTTCCCCACCCGCATCTCGTTCCAGGTCACCTCCAAGATCGACAGCCGCACCATCCTGGGCGAGCAGGGGGCGGAACAGCTGCTGGGCCAGGGCGACATGCTGTACATGGCCTCGGGCGGTCGCATCACCCGTGTTCACGGCCCCTTCGTGTCCGACGAGGAGGTGGAAAAAGTGGTCGAGCACCTTCGCAGTCAGGGCGAACCGTCCTATATCCAAGCGGTCACCGAGGAGGAAGGGGGCGAATTCGGCGCCCCCGGCAGCGACAGCGGCTCCGGCGACGACCTCTACGACCAGGCGGTGGCGCTGGTGATCCGGGAAGGCAAGGCCTCGACCAGCTTCGTCCAGCGCCATTTGCAGATCGGCTACAACCGCGCCGCCCGCATGATCGAGAAGATGGAGGCCGAGGGCGTGGTCGGCAAACCCAACCATGTGGGCAAGCGCGAGGTTCTCGCTCGCGGCGGCCGGGAAGAGTATTAGGACGGAGCAATGACGAACAAAATGGGCAGATTGGCGCTGGCGTTGCTGCTGGCCTTCACCACCTGGGCGGCCGCCGGGGCCGCCGAGCCCCGCAAGCTGCCGCTGACCGAGCGGGACAAGGGCGACATCGAGCGGGCGGAAACCTATCTCAACGGCATCACCACCCTGAAGGCCCGCTTCCTCCAGATCTCGCCCAACGGCACCAGCGTCGAGGGCGACGCCTATCTGTCGCGCCCCGGCAAACTGCGCATGCAGTATGACCCGCCCAGCCCGCTGCTGGTGGTGGCCGACGGAACCTTCCTGATCGTCCATGACCGGCAATTGGGCGAGCCCAGCTATCTGCCGCTGGATTCCACCCCCGCCGGAATCCTGGTCCGCGCCAACGTCAAGCTGAACGACGGCGACGTGGCGGTCTCCCGCGTCACCCGGCTGCCCGGCGTGGTCCGCATTTCCATGGTGCAGGCCGACGACCCGGCGGCGGGCGAGATCACCCTGGTGTTCTCCGACGCTCCCTTCACCCTGCGGCAATGGCAGGTCAAGGACACCCAGAATCAGGTGACCACCGTCTCGCTGTTCGAGGCCCAGAACGGATTGACCTTGGATCCCAAGCTGTTCCAGTTCCAGGACCCCAAATTCCTCAAGCCCAAGCTCAATTTCAACAATGGCTGAGCAAATCTTCCCGCCATATTATCTCGACGAACGAATTTATTCGTTCGGAGTTGCGGCCAAGGGCCGGCGCGCCTCATGGCGCGAAAGCCGTGCCGCCCCGCGGGGGCAAACGACGCCCGCAGGGCGGCCCCGAGTAAATGCGAGGGGTGGGCGAAGCCCACAGGGGTCACGGATGTGACCCGCCCGGCGCTTGAGGGGCAACAGACGATCCGCGTCGATGTGGTCGTCATCGGCGGTGGGCCGGTGGGCGGCCTGCTCGCCTCGGTGCTGGCCGGTGCCGGCATCGCGGTGGCGGTGGTGGAGGCCGCTTCGCCGGCGGCCATGGGCCAGGCCGGATCGGATGCCCGTGCCATCGCCGTGTCCTATACCTCGCAAAAGGTGATCGCCGCCGCCGGAGCCTGGGATGCCATGGCACCGGAGGCCGGCGCCATCCGGGAGATTCGGGTCACCGATTCCGCCTCGCCGCTGTTCCTGCATTACGACCATCTGGAGGTGGGCGACCATCCCCTGGGCTGGATCGTTCCCAACCCGGCCATCCGCCGGGGAATCCTGGACCGGCTGACCGCCAGCCCCGGCGCCCGCCTGTTGGCGCCGGCCCGGGTCAAGCGGCTGGACCGTCAGGCCGGCCGGGTCGAGGTCGAGCTGGAGGACGGGCGCCGGATCACCGCCGCGCTGGTGGTCGCCGCCGATGGCAGGGCGTCGGCCACCCGCGAGGCGGCCGGCATCGCCGTCACCCGCCGCGCCTATGGCGAAAGCGGCATCGTCTGCACCATGACCCATGCCCTGCCCCACCACGGCATCGCCCATGAGCGCTTCCTGCCGGCGGGACCCTTCGCCATCCTGCCGCTGGCCGGCCATCGCAGCGGCATCGTCTGGACCGAACGCCGCGACCGCGCCGCCGTCATCTGCGAGCAGGACGACGCGGCCTTCCTGGAGGAGCTGGGGCAACGGGTCGGCGGCTTCCTGGGGGAGATCGGGCTGGAGGGGCCGCGCTTCCACCATCCGCTGTCGCTGCATTTCGCCGAAACCATGATCGCGCCGCGTCTGGCGCTGGTGGGCGACGCCGCCCACGGCATGCATCCCATCGCCGGCCAAGGCATGAACATGGGCATCCGCGACGTCGCCGCCCTGGCCGAGGTCATCGTCGACGCCCGCCGCCTGGGTCTGGATCCCGGCGCGCCGCAGGTGCTGGAGCGCTATCAGCGCTGGCGCCGCTTCGACACCATGCTGATGCTGGGGCTGACCGACGGCCTCGACCGCCTGTTCTCCAACGACGTGCCGCCGTTGCGACTGGCCCGCCGGCTGGGTCTGGCCGCCGTCAACCGCCTCCCCAGCGCCAAGCGCTTCTTCATGCGCCACGCCATGGGGCTGGTGGGCGACCTGCCGCGGCTGCTCCGGGGCGAGAGGCTTTAGACCAACCGGTCAGTCAGCCATGGCTGAAGAAGGAGCGCATGCGCCCCAGAAGCTGCTTGGCCAGGGTCTGGCGCGCCTCGTGACCGTCGGTGGCGGTCACCGTTTGCAGGGCGGCCTTGCTGTTCTGGAGCTGGCGCTCGGCCAGGGCGCTGCTCATGGCTTCCATCAAGGAGTCGCGACGGGCCAGGATGGGCTGGAGCGCCTCCTTGGTGATCTCGATGGCCATGCTATCGACCGTGGCCTGCACGGTGGCGCCGCGCGGCGCGCCGGTCAGCAGCGACATTTCGCCGAAAAAGGCCCCCGATTTAAGGCGGGCGACGACCTTGTCCCCGCCACCGTCCTTGTCGGGGATCACGACCTCGAACAGTCCTTCCTTGATGATGAACAGCGAGTTCCCCGCCTCGCCGCAGCGAACCACCGCCGCCCCCGCCCGCACCAGCTGGAAATCGGAATTATCGGCCAGCTCGGCCATTTCCTTGGGGTCGAGCATGCTGAACAGGCTGACGCGGCCGAGGAAGGACTCGATGCCCGGGTCGGCGGCATTGACGCCGTCGCCTTGCGAGATATGGGCATGAAGCCTGGGTACCGCCGCGCCGATGCCGGAATAGTGGAGATTGCGCAGAACGTTGCGCTGGACCGCATAGCGCAGGCGGCTGCGGCTGGGATAGTCGGGGACCCAATAGCGCAGGCGCCATTTCACCCCGTTCTCGCCGAACTCGGCGATGCGGGCGTCGGCCTTGTGTTCCTGCGCCGCCACTTCCGGCACGTCGGCGGCGGCCGACAGCAAGATGCGCTCCACCTGATGGGCGGTGATGTCGTAGCCGAGGGTGATTTCGATTTCGTCGCGCCACGGCGCCTCGGGCCGGTCATAGACCCGCAGCACCATTTCCGACAGGCGCGAGTTGGGGACCACCACATAGACGCCGCTGTCCAGCATCAATCCGGTGGCCCGCCACGACAGGCTCAGCACCTTGCCGACCACCCCGCCGTTGATCTCGATCCAGTCGCCCATGTGGAACGGGCGTTCCAGCGTGATGGCGATGCCCGAGAACAGGTCGGAGATCATGCTCTTGAGGGCGAAGCCGATCACCGCCACGGCGACGCCCGACGTGGCAATCAGGCCGGTCACCGGCTTGTCGAGCACGAAGGCGATGATGATCACCACCGCCGAAACCAGGATCAGCCCGTCGACCAGATCGGTGAGCAGGCGCGGCGCCTGCGATCCGGTCCGGCGCAGGATGACGCCTTGCCAGACCAGCAGGTGCAGCAGACGCATGACCACCATGGCGCTGGCCAGCAAGACGGCGGATTGCGACAGCACCCGCAGGGCCTCGGTTCCCAATCCTCCCGCCGGCAGGCCGAAGGCGAGCGCCATGTCGCTCCACGCCGAGGCCGCCGCCAAAGCCATCACCAGGGCGAACAGGGGAGTCGCCATCCGCCTGAACACAGCCTGCATCTGCCCCTCCGGTCAGCCTCGTCCTATCTCAACTACAGCCGCAGCTGCCGCTGGCCTTGCCCGAACCGCAGCCACCAGCCTTGGGCGGCGGGGCTTTGGACAAGGCCGGATCGCGCGACAGCCCGGCCGCCTCCAGCTCCGCCAGATACTCGGCCCAGAGGACGTCTTGCTGCTCGCCCAGGGCGTAGAGATAGTCCCAGGCGTAGATGCCGGTATCGTGCAGGTCGTCGAACACCAGCTTGACGGCGTAGTTGCCCACCGGCTCCACGCCGATGATGCCCACATGCATGCGGCCGGCCACCAGTTGCTTTTGGCTGGGGCTGTGACCCTGGACCTCGGCCGAAGGACTTTCCACCCGCAGCAGCTCGGCCGGCAGCACGAAGGTCTTGCCGTCCGAGAACGCCACCGTCAACGTGTGAGCGGCCTTGTCGACCTTGATCTCTTCCGGCCAGGGCCGGGCGGCGGCGGTCATGCGCCCTGGCCCGAGTCGAGGCTGCGGGCCTCGTCGGCCAGCATGATCGGGATGCCGTCGCGGATGGGATAGGCCAGGCCGGCCTTGTCGTCGATCAGCTCCTGGGCGGCGGCGTCATAGCGCAACGGCGCGTGAGTGCCGGGAGCCACCAGGATTTCCAACAGCTTGGTGTCGAAGGCGGCGGCGCGTTCAGGCATGGAAGCCTCCTAGTGAATGGACGAGCTGCAGGTTTCCGCCAGCAGCTCCTTTTGAATCATGGCGGTCATCAGCCGACAGCGTTCGGCATGATCGGAAGCCTCCAGCAGCACCTGCTTTTCCTCCGGCGAAAACGGACAGGCCATGGCCAGCCGGATGGCGAGTTCAGCGTCACCCGCCTTTTCCAATTGGGCAAGGTCGGTCGCCATGCCAAGACCGCTCAGATAAGTTCGTACGATGGCCAGCAGCGGCCGACGTTCCACCGGCCCCACGTCGCCGCCGTCCAGGTCGCCGAGATAGGCGCCGTAATCGGCGGCAACCCGACGATAGCCCGAACGGCCCTCCGCCTCGCCGCTCACCCGGAAACGGCAGAGACCGGCGACGGTGACCAGATAGCGGCCGTCGCCGGTCTCGCCGAAGGCGGTGATGCGCCCCAGGCAGCCGGTGTCGTAGAGCCCCGGCGCGACGCCGTCCTCCCCCTCACGCGGCTGCACCAGGGCGAACAATCGTCCGGCACCCAGGGCGTCGTCGGTCAGGGCCAGGTAGCGCGGCTCGAACACCATCAGCGGCATGGTGCCGCCGGGCAGCAGGATCGCCCCGGAAATGGCGAAGACCGGCACCACCGGCGGCAAGTCCTCGGCACGCATGCGCTGCGGAATGCTCATGGTTCAGGCGAACAGCAGCGTCGACAGGCGCGAGCGACCCGACTTGGCCAGGGGATGGGTGAAGCCCAGAACCTCGAAGATCTTGACCAACTGCTTGCGCGCCGCGTCCTCGTTCCAGGCACGGTCGCGGCGGAACAGCTCCAACAGCTCGTCCACCGCCGCCTCGGGTTCGTTGGCGGCATAATAGGCCAGGGCCAGGTCGTAGCGGGCCTGATGGTCGTCGGCATCCTTGGCCAGCCGCCGCCGCAGCTCGGCCGCCTCCCCCACTTCGCCGGCATGGCGGGCCAGCTCCAGGGCGGTACGTACCGCGACGATGTCGGCATGCCGGGCCATGTCGGGCGGAACCCGCGCTAGCATGGCCTCGGCCTGTTCCGTGTCGCCCAGGGCGATCAGACAGCGCAGCAGGCCGGCCAGGGCCCCCGCATTGTCGGGGTCCTGCTCCAGCACCTGCTGGAAGATGCCGGCGGCGGTCTGGGCGTCGCCCTCGACCAGGATCTGCTTGGCCTCGGCCACATAGTCGTCCAGCGACGGTCCCGCGCCGGCGCCACCGGCGGTCAAGCGCTTGACGAACTCGCGCAGCTGGCTTTCCGACTGGGCGCCGGTGAAGGCGTCCACCGGGCGGCCGTCCTTGAAGGCGTAGACGGTGGGAACCGACTGGATGCGCAACTGGCCGGCCAGATCCTGGTTCTTGTCCACGTCGATCTTGACCATGCGCACCGCGCCCTTGGCCTCGCGCACCACCTTTTCCAGCGCCGGGCCCAGTTGTTTGCACGGGCCGCACCAGGTCGCCCAGAAATCCACGATCACCGGCACCTTGCGCGACATCTCCATGACGTCGGCCATGAAAGTGGCGGTGCTGCCTTCCTTGATCAGGTCCTTGTCGGCACCGGAGGCGCCCCCGCTCTGGCTTTTTCCGCCGGAATTGAAGATCAGATCCATGGCTGCTGCTCGTCCGTGTTCAACGATTCGACCCGCAATAGATGGACTGTCGCCCGCCGGCTGGCAAGTGCAAACCCCGGCTTCGCGGCCCGGAGTCACGCTCGACGAACATGATTGCGAAAAAGTGCTTGCGTCGGTCGCGGCTTTTCGTATTATCCGGGCCTCCGAACGCCCCAGGGTGGTCGGAACGCCAGATAGAGCGGGCGTAGCTCAGGGGTAGAGCACAACCTTGCCAAGGTTGGGGTCGAGGGTTCGAATCCCTTCGCCCGCTCCAATATTTCAGAAGAAGATCAGGACGTTGAAGAAAGTCGCCGGATGGCGGCTTTTTTGATTTCGGCGGTCAGCAAGCACATAGCAATCACCGGAAAACACGGCAAGTCGCCCAAAGGGAGCAAGGGCTGACCACGACCCGACCAGATGTGGGACTCGAATATGCGGCTTGGCGCGGCGGGCCAGGGGTACCTTAAGCTGCGAGGGGGTGCACTTCGGCTCTGATCTTCTCTCCCATCGTCTGGCGGGTGACTTCCAGGTCATAGGCCGCCTGCAATCCCAACCAAAAATCGGCGCTGGTGCCGAGAAACCGGGCAAGGCGCAACGCCGTCTCGGCCGTCACGGTGCGGCGACCCTGGACAATCTCGTTGATTCGGGAACGTGGCACGCCAAGCGCTCCGGCCAGCGCGTAGACCGACATCCCAAGCGGTTCCAGGTATTCGTGCTTCAGCACGTCTCCGGGATGCACCGGGGCCAGTGGGGTGCCGTCCGTCACCCCCGAAAAATCGATCTGGCCCGCCTCAAGAATGTCACGGCGAATGGTCATGGCATCACCTCAATGGTAATCGCAGAACTCGACATCATCGGCACCGCCACCCTCCCAGCGGAAGCAAACCCGCCATTGGTCGTTGACACGGACGCTATGCTGTCCCAACCGATCATTCTTCAGGGCTTCCAGCCGATTGCCGGGTGGACTGCGCAAGTCCTCCAGGTCGACCGCCTTGTCGATCATCGCCAGTTTGCGGCGGGCGGCGTTGGCGACATCGGCCGGTGCGCCTTTTGGGCAGAGGCCGGCAAAGATCGCAGCGGTTCTCTTGTCGGCAAAGTTCCGGATCATCACGCCAGCGTACCGCTGCGCGGGACGTACCGTCAAGCGTTACGCACGGCAATCGCGACATTTCGTTGTTATGCGCAGAAATACCCGCAGGCTCATAACCTGAAGGCAGCGGGTTCAATTCCTGCTACCGCAATCAACAATTACAACGGCTTAGCCAATAATGAGGCTAGGCCGTTTTTGTTTGTGTCCGTGCGGTGTCCGCAAAGGAGGTCGCAGTGAATGGCCTGAAATCAGGCATCACTAAAGTATCCCCCACGATATCGGCCTCCCGGACATATCACGTTTCACGACCACAGCGGTTCGCCCGGGCACCGCTCGGGGAACAAGTCGGGGTGCGGCATCTGCGTCGTCGATGATGAACAACGCTCGCCGCCGCCCGTGCCTTGCCACTCGAAAACGGGTATGGTGAGGATCGACAAAGTATAGGTCGATACCGTCTCTCCACCTACACGTTCCGTTGGCCCAGTCCCCCCATCGCACCAACGCTTGTTCGACTGAGGCAGTCATCGCGACATCAAAGCAGATCCCGAGACAACAGAGGTTGGAGGCCAATCCAGAAATATCGGCGGCAGTAGGCGCATAGGCTGCAGCGTGCGCGCTACGATGGCGCTTCCGCACGACATCTTTGATTAATTCATGAACGGACGGAACCCCAAATCCTATATCGCTACTGAACAGGCGAAATGAATTCCAGCAGTCATCTACCTGAAATATACTTAGAAGTGATTTAATAGATGTGTCTGATATATTTCCTGTATAATCACCTGCAACAAACTTTGTGAATTCAAATAAAGGGCCACGATTGGATGACATTTGTTTTATTT
>NZ_CAINTR010000076.1 GCF_903853455.1 uncultured Magnetospirillum sp. | reverse complement strand
TAGATCGCCATGGCGGAGTTGATCGAATACCTCTCGGCCGATCCTTTGGCCGACGAGCCGGTCTCGGTGGACGAGGTCAAGGCGCAGGCCCGCATCGATCCCGACCTCACCGACGACGATCAGTTGATCCAGACGGTGATCGCCCCGGCGGCGCGACAACTCGCCGAGACCCGCACCGGCACCGCCATTCGCCCAGCCCGTTACCGTCAGGTGCTGCCCGCCTTCCCGCACCACGGGAACCCGCTGGTCCTGGCCATCGGTGGGGTGATGGCGCTGGAAAGCATCACCTATGCCGCGCCCCATTCGGCCGGCACCCGGATCACCCTCGATCCCGGCACCGTCGAAATGGTGGTCATCGACCGCGAGACCGTGCTCTCGCCGTTGTCGGATCGCTGGCCACATGCCGGCCGTGGCCCTCGAGCGGTGGAGGTGGTCTATACCGCCGGCATCGATCCGCAGACGTTTGGCGACCGAGCCCCCAGCGTTAAGACCTGGATCCTGATGGCCTGCGCCTGGGCCTATGCCCAGCGCGAGTTGTTCCTGCTCCAGACCCGAGGCAGCGGTTTCCAAGAACTACCGCCGGATTATCTGTCGGGACTGCTCGACCCGCTGCGCCTGCCGCCACGGTGGTGAGATGATCTCCGCCGGCTCCTATCGCCATCGCGTCACCATCCAAGCCTGCTCCACCAGCGAGGATGAACTCGGCCAGCCGCGCCAGGACTGGCAGGACGTCGTCCCCGGCGTGTCCGCCCTGGTCGAGGATCTGCGCGGACGCGAACTGGTGGCCGCGCAGGAGGTGCACGGCACGGTGACGGTGGCGGTCCGTCTGCGCTGGCGGCCTGCCATCTCCACCCGCATGCGGGTGCTGTACCGGGGCGAGGTCTACACCATCCTGGCAGTGATCCGGGCCGATCCCCTGGGGGTCGAGATGGTCCTGCTGTGCAGCTCCGGCCTGGTGCAGTGAGGCCAGCCGCGTACCGTCACGATGCGTCTTCCGGCGGCCAGTCTTGCGCCCCATGCAGCAGCCGGAGAATGAAGACGGCCTCATCTTCGATGGCGTAGATCGCGAGCCACGGCAGACCAGGCAAAGGTAATTCCCTGGTGCCGTCCACGCGCCCGGAGCGTCCACGATAGGGGTGGTCGGCCAAGCCGCCGACGCGGGCGATCACCTCGGCGCCGATCCGGCTGGCCAGCGCCGGGTTTTCCTCTGCGATATGGTCACACTGGGCGGTCAGGTCGTCCTCGGCCCGTGTTGTCCACCGGACCTTCATGAACCGGCGGCGCCGAAGCGGGCTTTGAAGCGAGCGGCGACCTCGTCATGTGGAGACGTGCGCCCCGCCCGCATGTCGGCGCGCCCTTCCTCGACCGCCTCGACGAAGGCGAGTTCGGCGTCGAGATAGGATTTCAGCGCACGGCCCACCACCCACGATTTGCTGCGCCCTTGCATGGCCGACAGCCGCCCCAGTCGGTCGGAAAGCTCGCCGTCGATGCGGGCGGTGATCGTCACATCCTTCTGCATGGCCGTCCCTACGATGCGGGTTGAATAACACCGAATACAAAGTAGGCGGTTGCCGGGCGGCGTTCAACAGGCAATTCGGCCAAGGCGTTGAGGACACCCCATGCCGCCCACCATCGCCCAGATCCCGCACAAGCGTGGCGACACCTTCAGCTATGGCGCCACCGATGTCGCTCTGCCGGCCGGTGAAACCTGGACGGCGCGTGCCCAGGTACGCGATCCGCTGGCGCCCGACAGCGCGGCGGCGCTCACCGAACTGGCGGTGACCCTGACGCCGCCGGTGGCGCCTTCGACGGCGTGGGACCTGTGGCTGTTCGCATCGGCTGCCGACACCGCCAATTGGCCGGTCAACGGCAACTACGCCAACCCGAAGATCCTGGTCTGCGACATCCAGTTCAGCCTGTCGGGCAATCCGGCGGTGGTGATGTCATCGGCCACCTTCCAGATCCTCGTCTATCGGGATGTGACGCGATGAGCCCGCCGGGGATCGCCTTCACCCTGGTCCCGCGCGACGGGGCCGGCATACCCGTCGCCGTCGATCCCCAGGCGGCGGCAAAGATCGCGCTGGCGCCGGTGTTCATGGGGGCGGCCGGGCCGTCCACCGTGACCAACCGAATCGATGTGATCGCGGCCAGCGACGGCGGCCAGGACATTCCGCTGCCCGCCGAGGCCCCGGCCGGCGGCACGCTTGCCATCAACGGGCTGGTCCAGCCGCCGGACGGCTACGCCGCCGCCGGCACCACGCTCACCATTTCCGCCGACCTCACCGTGATGGCCGGTGACACCATCACCTTCATCTACCCCGCCTGACGAGAGACGCTCATGACCCAGACTCTGATCCGTGGCAGCACCCAGATCATGGCGGGGACCGTCACCGCCGATCGCTTCGTCTCCAGCCTCAATCTGCCCACCAGCCAGCTTCAGGACGGCGCCAAGTTCATCAAGTCGGACGGTACCGTGGCGATGCTGGCCCCGCTCAACATGGGCAACTTCTCCGTCAACAACCTGGCCACCCCGGTCAACGCCAACGATGCCGCCACCAAGTCCTATGTGGACGCCCTGGTCAACGGCCTGACCTTCCACGCGGGCTGCCGGGTGGTGGCCGCCGCCAACCAGGCGTCCCTGTCTGGGCTGTTGACCATCGACGGCGTCACCGTCGGGGTGGGCGACCGCGTGCTGCTGACGGCCCAAACCACCGCTTCGCAGAACGGCCCCTGGGTGGTGGCGGCTGGCGCGTGGACGCGTCCCGCAGATTGGGCGACCGGTGCCACCATTCCCGAGGGCGCCTATTTCCTGATCGACCCCGACGGCACCACCTACAAGAACACCAAGTGGCTGTGCACCAACACCAGCGGCTTCATCGTCGACACCGCCGCCACCACCTGGTCCCAGGATCTCGCCGGCTCCCAGTATTCCAACGGCAACGGCCTGGGGCTGGCCGGCACGGTG
>NZ_CAINTR010000075.1 GCF_903853455.1 uncultured Magnetospirillum sp. | reverse complement strand
CGTTCGGCCTGAGCGACATGTCGAGACATCAATCACCACCATACGTCTCCGATTGACACGGGCGCTTGCTCGACGACTACCACGCTGTCCCTGCTGTCAAAGGCCAACAGCCCAATTTCGCACAGTTATGACACAGTAGAATTAGGTGCATTGCAGTTATTGCGCGTCTAGCTCAATGCTTTGATCAGCCTGGGAGAAATAGGGGATTCACCCGATGAACGCCTGCGCCCCACCGAATGCTTGCGCTGCGGCGGGTAAACGACGCTGCCATGAAATGGCGATGATCGTTACGGACGTGATCATGACCCTGGCCCGCGAACGGGCGCGCGACGGCGTCATCTCGCTGGACGATGTCGGGCGGATCGCCGGCCTGGTCAGCGGCGGCACCATGCTTCTCGACACCGCCTATGTCCGCCAGGAAGAGGCCTGCCGCAAGGACCATTCCCAGCCTAAGGGCAATATCGGCGCGCGGTCCAATCCGTTCCAGCGTCTGATGGTGCGGCCGTTCGAGCATCTGCTGGCCGGCGAAAGCGCGGTGTTCCAGCGCGGCTATCTCAACAACTACTTCGAGTTCCTGGAACACGCCTTCGAAAAGCGGCTGGAGCCGTTTGAACGCCATTGCCGCTCCATCATCCAGGCCTTGATGGTGGTTCACGGCAACAACCTGACCTGGGACCAGTTCTACGCCGACCCCCGCACCATCAAGACCCTGGGCGGCGCCCTGAAACTGCTCGGCGCCTATCTGGCCGGCCACGAAGGCCAGCGGGTCTGGCATGCCTGCCTGATCCGTCCGACCCCGGAGATGCCGCAACCCTCCATCGGCCAGATCGACCAGATCCGTCTCGCCCTGCTGGAAACCGCGCGCGGACTGGCGGCGGCGGAATAATACGGGGCTTCCGCCCCGGACCCTCCATCTTATTGAGAATAAAAGAAGAGAGGTTCGGAGGTCTCACCTCCGAGCGGGTATGGGCGGCAGCCCATTCGCAAAGCGAGAATCCTCAGCCGCCCTTGCCGATCATGGCGCCCAACTTGCGGCCGCCGAAGACATGGACATGGAGGTGGGGCACCTCCTGATGGCCGTTCAGCCCGACATTGCTGAGCAGACGCCAGCCGTCCGCGGTCACGCCGGCCATGGCGGCGACCTTGCCGACGGCGCGGACCAGGGCGACGATCTCGGCCTCGGACGCCTTGGCGGCGAAATCGTCGAAGGAGACGTAGGCCCCCTTGGGAATCACCAGGATGTGGACCGGCGCCTGCGGATGGATGTCGTTGAAGGCCAGGGTGTGCTCGTCTTCATAAACCTTGCCGCAGGGGATCTCGCCCCGGAGAATCTTGGCGAACACGTTGTTGGGATCGTAGGTCATGGGGAGCCTCACTTCTTCGCGCGCGACTTCTTCTCGTCGATGCCCGAGGTTCCGGCGCGGCGGCTCAGCTCGGCCCACACCTTGGCCGGCTCGACGCCGCAATCGGCCCACAGAACCAGCAGATGATAGAGGGTGTCGGCGCTTTCGCCCACCAGCTCGTCCTTGCCCTCGGACAGGGCCGCCACCACGGTTTCCACCGCCTCCTCGCCGAATTTCTGGGCGATCTTGCCCCGGCCGCGGGCGAACAGCTTGGCGGTGTAGGATTTGTCGGGATCGGTGCCCCGACGGCTGGCGATCACGCCATAGAGCTCGTCGAGAATGCTGCTGTCGCTTGTCATGGCACTGCCCCCCGGTCCACTTTTTGGACCGTATCTAAATTGTCATTATTCCCAGGGAGTTTCCGTAGCAGATGCCGGCGGCGCTGTCACGCTTGGATCGATGAATTGTCGGCTACGGCCGCACCGGAATGCCGGCGGCGCGCATATGAGCCTTGGCCTCGGCGATGGTATAGGTTCCGAAATGAAAGATGGAGGCGGCCAGGACGGCGGTGGCGTGGCCGTCGCGGATGCCATCGACCAGATGGTCGAGATTGCCCACCCCGCCCGAGGCGATCACCGGCACCGTCACCGCGTCGGCCACGGCGCGGGTCAGCGGAATGTTGAAGCCCTGCTTGGTGCCGTCGCGGTCCATGGAGGTCAGCAGGATCTCGCCGGCGCCGTATTCCACCATGCGCCGGGCCCACTCCACCGCGTCGATGCCGGTGGCGTTGCGGCCGCCATGGGTGAAGATCTCGAACTTGCCCGGGGCGACCTGCTTGGCGTCGATGGCAACGACGATGCACTGGCTGCCGAATTTCTCGGCGGCTTCCCGGACGAATTCGGGACGGTGGACGGCGGCGGTGTTGATGGACACCTTGTCGGCGCCGGCCAGCAGCAGCTTGCGAATGTCGTCGTTGACCCGCACCCCGCCGCCGACGGTCAGCGGCATGAAGCAGGCCTCGGCGGTGCGACGCACCACGTCGTAGATGGTGTCACGGTTATCGACGCTGGCGGTGATGTCGAGGAAGGTCAGCTCGTCGGCGCCGGCCTTGTCGTACAGCTTGGCCTGCTCCACCGGATCGCCGGCATCCACCAGGTCGACGAAGTTGACCCCCTTGACCACCCTGCCGTCCTTGACGTCGAGACAGGGGATGATGCGCATCTTCAGCATCGGTCTACTCCCGCAGCAGGGCGATGGCGGCCTTGACGTCGATGCGGCCGTCATAGATGGCGCGGCCGGAAATCACCCCCTCCAGCTTGGGAAATGTCTTCAGCGCCCGCAGATCGTCCAGCGACGACACCCCGCCTGAGGCGATCACCGGAATGGAGATGGCATCGGCCAGGGCCGCCGTCGCCGCCACATTGGGACCGGCCAGGACGCCGTCGCGGTCAATGTCGGTGTAGATCAGGGCGGCGACGCCGCAATCCTCGAACTTGCGGGCCAGCTCCAGCACGGAGAGGTCGGAGGTCTCGGCCCAGCCCTCCACCGCCACCTTGCCGCCCTTGGCGTCGATGCCCACCGCCACCCGGCCGGGAAAGCGCTTGCAGGCGTCCTTGACCAGCTGGGGATCCTTCAGCGCCACGGTGCCGAGGATCACCCGGCGCACGCCGCGCCCCAGCCAGGCCTCGATGGTGGCCATGTCGCGGATGCCGCCACCCAATTGAACCGGCACCGAAACGGATTTGAGGATGGCCTCCACCGCCGCCGCGTTGACCGGCTTGCCGGCGAAGGCGCCGTTGAGATCGACCACATGAATCCACTCGGCCCCGGCGGCGGCGAAGTCGCGGGCTTGGGCGCCGGGATCGGTGTTGAACACGGTGGCGTCGTCCATCAGGCCCAGCTTGAGCCGGACACAGGCGCCGTCCTTGAGGTCGATGGCGGGGAAAAGGATCATGAAGCGGGTTCCGGTATCATGGAAAAGTAAGAAGACACGAATAAACACAAATACGATTGAATGGAATCATTGCCGGACGACCTGCGACAGACGCCCTTTTGTCTTATTCGTGTTCATTCGTGTTCATTCGTGTCTAAAAAAGCCGTCCCTTACGGCTTCCACCGCAGGAAATTGGCGATCACCTGAAGCCCGGTGGCCTGGGACTTTTCGGGGTGGAACTGGGTTCCGACGATGTTGTCGCGGCCGATCATGGCGGTGACGGGACCGCCATAGTCCACATGGGCGAGGCGATGGGCCGGCTCGGCGCAGACGAAACGATAGGAATGGACGAAATAGGCATGGGCTTCCGGCGGCAGCCCGGCCAGCAGCGGATGGCCGGGCTGATCGGCCACCAGCTCGTTCCAGCCCATATGCGGCACTTTGAGCCCCAGGGATTCCACCGCCAGCGGCACCACCTCGCCCTTGATCCAGCCGAGGCCAGCATGGTCGCCATGCTCGCGGCCGGTGGTGGCCAGCAGTTGCATGCCGACGCAGATGCCGAAGAACGGCCGGGCCTGGACCAGGACCTGCTCGGTCAGGGTCTCGATCATCCCCGGCAGGGCGGCCAGCCCGGCTTTGCAATCAGCGAAAGCGCCCACTCCGGGCAGCACGATGCGGTCGGCCTTCGCCACCATGGCGGCATCGGCGGTGACCGCGACCGTCAGGGCGAGGCCCTGCTCGTCCACCACCCGCTCGAACGCCTTGGCGGCCGAGCGCAGATTGCCCGAACCGTAATCGACGATGGCGACAAGGCCGCTCACAGGGTTCCCCCCAAGGTCCCCTTAGTCGAGGGCACCGCGTCGGCCTTGCGCGGGTCGATCTCGACCGCTTCGCGCAAACTGCGGGCCAGGGCCTTGAAGCAGCTTTCGACGATGTGGTGGTCGTTGTCGCCGTACAGGCTTTCCACGTGCAGGGTGGCGCCGGCCGCCTGGGCGAAGGCCTGGAACCACTCCTTGAACAGCTCGGTGTCCATGGTGCCGAGCTTGTCGCGGCCGAACGCGACCTTCCAGATCAGATAGGGGCGGTTGGACAGGTCCAGGGCGACGCGGGTCAACGCCTCGTCCATGGGCACATAGGCCGAGCCGTAGCGGCGGATGCCCTTGCGCTCGCCCAGCGCCTGGCTGACCGCCTGACCGATGGCGATGCCCACATCCTCGGTGGTGTGGTGGGCGTCGATATGCAGGTCGCCCTTGGCCTCGACGGTCAGGTCCATCAACGAGTGGCGCGACAACTGCTCCAGCATGTGGTCGAGAAAACCGACCCCCGTGCTGACCGAATAGCGGCCGCTGCCGTCCAGATCCACCGTGACCGCGATGCTGGTCTCGGTGGTGTTGCGCGCGATACTGCCCTGGCGCATGGAAACCTCCTGATCGCAAGGATTTCTCTAGTAGCAGCAATGGGGCCGCAGGGGAAGCGTCTGGGCCTCACCGCAGCTCCGTTCGTAAGGATGGCCAAGGTAGGGGGAACCACAGGCTTTGCATGCCCTGCCGAATTTTTGTATGGTCGTGTCGTAACACAACCTTTGGGTCGGGGCTGGGGGCGAGATGGGGGGCAGCACGCTCGGGCGTCTGTGGGTCTTCGGCTGCATCGCGGCCGCCGCCCTGCTGGCCGGCTTCCCCGCCGCCGCCGAGCCGTCCGATCTGCGCGCCCTGGTCGAGGCCGCCCGCGCCGCCGGACCCGACGCGCCCGATCTGGCCAAGATGGCCATCGCGCCGGCCACCAGCCCGCAATTGCTGCGCCAGGGCGACATCGACTTCAAGTTCGCCGTCGGCATCGACCTGCCCATCGATCTCCAGCCCAAGACCCTGTCCACCGCCGTCACCGCCCCGGCGGCGGAGACCGGGCGCTTCGCCATCGTGTTCGACGTCGCCCTGGCCAAGGCGTCGCGCAAGGTCCGCGATGTGAAGGAGGTGGAGTCGCGCAAGGTGGTGGAGATCCTCCGCATCGATAACCCCGCCTATCAGCGCGCCCTGGACCAGATGGACCGCGCGTCCCAGGTCCTGGAGCGCTCCAACGCCAAGAATCGCACCCCCAACGAAAAGGTGATGAACCGCCTGACCGCCGCCCAGGGCACGGTGGCGGCGACCCGACCCTATCTGGAACGGCCGATCTACGGTCCTTACAAGTACAAAGCCGCCGATACGGATGCGCAAAAGATCCTGACGGTTAATTACTACGTCATCGACAAGCTGGCGAAGCGCTATAGCCGATCCACCTTCGACGTGATGGAGGCCCAGCACTTCGTCATGGCCTATAATCTGGACAACACCGATCCCGACCTGCAACGCATCCACGCCGATCACGCCCTGGAGAAGGATGTGCGCGATTGGGAGCGGGCGGCGGTGATCGTTCCGCTGTCGCAGTTGTTGAGCCATGCGGTGGACCATCCGGGCGAAGTGCACGACGTCACCTCGGTCCAGCCGCTGCTGGCCGAGCTGTCGCGTGACCGCAGCGCCGCCGCCGCCCGGGTGGAATCGGAGCGGTTCGACGCCCGCCCGCTCAACGATCCCCGCTTCGACAGCGTGGTCGCCATCTTCAATCCCAAGGCCATGGGCAGCGGCTTCTATGTGCGCTCCAACATCGTCATGACCAACTGGCACATGGTCGAAGGCAACGACATCATCGAACTCAAGCGCTATGACGGCCGCGAGATGTTCGGTCAGGTGATCGGCCGCGACACCCGTCTCGACCTCGCTTTGGTCAAGGTCCAGGATCGCGGCCGGCCGGTGGAGTTCATGTCGGGTAAGGACGTCAAGCCGGGCGACATGACCGAGGTGATCGGCCATCCCGTCGGCTATGCCTTTTCCATCACCCGGGGCGTGGTCAGCGGCATCCGGCGACTGAGGCCGGTGCAGCTCGAAGGCACCGATTCCCGGGAATCCTTTCGCGCGACCCCCAACTACACCACCCCCCATCACAAGGACGGCGTCCTCTATCTCCAGACCGACGCCGCCATCAATCACGGTAATTCCGGCGGCCCCATGTTCATAGGCGACAAGGTGGTGGGAATCAGCGCCTGGGGCGAGGCGCAGAGGTCTGAGGACGGCACCGCCATCACCCAAGTCCCCGGCCTCAACTTCGCCATCCACTATTCCGAGGCCGTCCGCTTTCTCAACGACGCCTTGAAGGGAGAATGACCATGCCCATGCCGCGGCGCCTGTTCGTCACCACCGCGATGGCCGCCCTGGCCTCGGCCTGCCAGCGGGACAATCGCGGCGACATGGTGGTCGATTCCCAGACCAACCGCATGTTCGGCATGCGCAGCGACGGCGTGCCCGTCTTCACCGACGCCTCGCTGTATCCCAACCGGCGCCTGAAGCTGAGCCTGCGCAACATGTCGGGCGACGCGGTGTGGGATCTGGATTCCACCCGCGACCACCTCTATCAGGTTTTTCTCGACAAGGGCTATCAGCGCTCCGATGGCGAGGATTTCGGCCTCAAGGTCGACCTCAACGTCCTGCGCTCGCAGCAATACGACGCCTCCATGCTGGCGGAATACTCCTTCCTGGGCGGCAATGTGGGCGCCCTGGCCGGGTCGCTGGGCGGCGGCCTCAGCGGCGGCTCCTCCGGGGTCGGCGCCCTCACCGGCCTGGCGGCGGGCGCGGCGCTGGGCGCCATCGCCGGCTATTTTACCGTCGACAACACCTATGTGGTGGTGACCGAGGCCACCTTCGGGGTTCGGCGCGACAGCACCAGGCCGCGCCGGGTCGTCACCTTCGAGGGCAGCCCCCGTATCGAGGAATGGGAGGAACGGGGCTACGACGCCTTCCGCAAGGTCCAGACGGTTCGCATCGCCAATTACGGCGGCGGCCGTTCCGTCGGCCAGAAGGAGATCGCCGCCGAGATCCGCGAGCGCCAGATCCGCTCGCTCAGCAGTTTCCTTTAGGCGCGCTCTTCCCTAAGCGGCGCAAACGTCCTATCTGTTCGGCGACGATTCAACAGCGGGGCGGTCATGTCCGATCAGAATCCTTCCTGGCACGGCACCACCATTCTTTGCGTGCGCAAGGCCGGCCGCGTGGTCATCGCCGGCGACGGCCAGGTCAGCCTGGGCTCCACCGTGATCAAGGCCAATGCCCGCAAGGTCCGCAAGATCGGCGGCGACAGCATCCTGGTGGGTTTCGCCGGCGCCACCGCCGACGCCTTCACCCTGCTGGAGCGCCTCGAGGCCAAGCTGGAGAAGCATCCCGGCCAACTGACCCGCGCCTGCGTCGAGCTGGCCAAGGACTGGCGCACCGACCGCTATCTCCGCAAGCTGGAAGCCATGATGGCGGTGGCCGACCAGGAGGTGTCGCTGGTGCTGACCGGCCAGGGCGACGTGCTGGAGCCGGAAGACGGGCTGATCGGCATCGGCTCGGGCGGCAACTACGCCCTGGCCGCCGCCCGCGCCCTGATCGACCTCGACACCCTCGACGCCGAGGCCATCGCCCGCAAGGCCATGAAGATCGCAGGCGACATCTGCGTCTACACCAACGGCAACATCATCGTGGAAACCCTATGACCCCCGCCTTTTCCCCCCGCGAGATCGTCTCCGAGCTGGACCGCTACATCGTCGGCCAAAACGATGCCAAGCGCGCCGTCGCCATCGCCTTGCGCAACCGCTGGCGCCGCCAGCAGTTGAGCGAAGCGTTGCGGGAAGAGGTGCTGCCCAAGAACATCCTGATGATCGGGCCCACCGGCGTCGGCAAGACCGAGATCGCCCGCCGGCTGGCGCGGCTCGCCCAGGCGCCCTTCCTCAAGGTCGAGGCCACCAAGTTCACCGAGGTCGGTTATGTCGGCCGCGACGTCGAGCAGATCGTGCGCGACATCGTCGAGATCGCCATCACCATGACCCGCGACCGGCTGCGCCGGCAGGTCACCGCCAAGGCCGAGACCGCCGCCGAGGAACGCCTGCTCGACACCCTGGTGGGCGACACCGCCGGGGCCGACACCCGCCAGAAGTTCCGCAAGATGCTGCGCGAAGGCTCCCTCGACGACAAGGAGATCGAGCTTCAGGTCGCCGATGCCGGCGGGGCCGCCATGCCGACCTTCGACATTCCCGGCATGCCCGGCTCGCAGATGGGCATGATCAATCTCAACGACATCCTGGGCAAGCTGGGCGGCGGCCGCACCAGGCCCCGCAAGCTGACGGTCCAGGAGGCCCTGGCGCTGCTGACCGCCGAGGAATCCGACAAGCTGCTGGATCAGGACAAGGTGGTGAAGGACGCCATCTGGGCGGTGGAAAACAACGGCATCGTCTTCATCGACGAGATCGACAAGATCTGCGCCCGCTCGTCCGAGACCCATATGGGCGGCGATGTCAGCCGCGAGGGCGTCCAGCGCGACCTGCTGCCGCTGATCGAGGGCACCACCGTCGCCACCAAATACGGCCAGGTCAAGACCGACCACATCCTGTTCATCGCCTCGGGCGCCTTCCATCTGGCCAAGCCGTCGGATCTGCTGCCCGAATTGCAGGGCCGCCTGCCCATCCGGGTCGAGCTTAAGCCGCTGTCGCGCGACGACCTGGTGCGCATCCTGACCGAGCCCGAGGCCAGCCTGATCAAGCAGTACGAGGCCCTGCTCGCCACCGAGGCGGTGGATCTGTCGTTCGAGCCCGACTCCATCGACGCCATCGCCGATCTGGCTGCCGAGATCAACGCCAGCGTCGAGAATATCGGCGCCCGCCGCCTGCATACGGTGATGGAACGGCTGTTGGAAGACATCAGCTTCACCGCTCCCGACCAACCCTCCGGCACCAGCGTGGTCATCACCGCCGCCATGGTGCGCGAACGAGTCGGCGAACTGGCCAAGACGGCGGATCTGGCGAAGTTCATTCTGTAGAATCGTAGGTGAGCGTATGCCGTGGCGGGTCGCGAGTGTCGAAGCGCTGGCGAATTTCCGGTTAAAGGTCCGGTTCCTGGACGGCACCGAAGGGACCGTCGATATGAGCCGCCTAGTTCGCTCTGACTTGGCCGGCGTCTTTGCCGCCTTGGCCGATCCGGTCCGGTTCGCCCAGGCGTTCGTAGACCATGGCGCCGTCACTTGGCCGGGTGAAATCGACTTGGCCCCCGATGCCATGTATCGGGCGATCAAGGCGTCCGGCGAGTGGATGTTGTCCTGAACCTCCGCAACTTGCCTCGACACCCACTGCCAATGAATTATGATCGCGATCATAATCGGGGAGGGGCGATTGGCGGAGGAGGGGCGGCGGTTTCTGGGCGGTATCCGCACCCGGTCCCAAAAGCTGGACAGCGGCGAGGCGCTGTTTCGCGCCGGTGACGAGGCCCGGGCCATCTTTCACCTGGAACGGGGCGTATTGCGGCTGGGTTCATTCCAGCGGGCGCAAGCGGGGGAGCTGGTCGCCGAGGACGCCCTGTTCCTGCCGGCCTATCCCTGCGACGCCGTCGCCCTCAGCCCCAGCCGGATCGAAATCTTCCCCAAGGCGGCGGTGCTGCTGCACCTGTCGGCCCATCCCCAGATCAATATGGCGTTCTCGGCTTATCTGGCCGGCCAGGTCCGGGCCTTGCGCGGCCGGCTGGACTTGATGCGCCTGAACCGCGCGCCTGACCGGGTGGTGGCCTATCTGACCCAGTTGGGTGCCGACAAGGACACCATCCGGCTGGACCGGCCGCTGGTCGCGGTGGCCGAGGAGATCGGCCTGACCCATGAGGCGCTGTACCGCGCTCTGGCCCGGTTGCAGCGGGATAACCGCTTGATCCGGCCGGGACGCGGGCTATTCCGGCTGCTTTAAGACCGCCAGCAACCGTTCCACCGTCGCATCGGGCAGTTTGCGCAAGGTCGCGCCCAGGCGGTTGGCCAGCTCGGTCTTGGCGGGAGTCAGGCCCGACGTGTCCAGCGTCACCTTGGGGTGGGACAGCTCGGCCAGGGTCTTGAGCTCCTCGGCTTCGTCCCAGATGCAGCCGAGGGTGCCGCAGATCTGCATCACCAGGCCGGGAGCCGGCTTGCCGCGCTTGCCGTGTTCCAGGGCCGAGAGATAGGCGGCGGAAATGTTCAGCTCGGCGGCCATCTGGGTCAGCTGCAGCCCCTTGGCGGCCCGCAATTGCCGCAGCTTGGCGCCGAACGGGGTCATCCCCGCTGCCTCCGCACCAGCACGTACAGGGCGCCGTCGCCGCCATGCTGGGGCCGGGCATAGGAAAAGCCGAGGATGCGCTCACGCAGCGGGCTCTGGTTGAGCCAGCGCGGCACCTGGTTTTTCAGCACGCCGCTGCCCTTCATGCCCTTGCCGGTCACCACCAGGACGCAGCGCCGGCCCGCCACCCAGGCCCGCTGGATGAAGGCGGCCAGCTCGTCATGGGCAATATCCTGGCTGTGGCCGTGCAGATCCAGGGTGGCCTCGATCTCCATCTCGCCCCGCTTCATACGCTCGGCCGAGCGGCGGTCGAGGCCGGGAGTCTGGCCGTGCCCCAACTCGGGCGGACCGGCGCGCAGACGCGGCACCGGCGGATGGGCCGAGGGCCGCACCGGCGGCGTGCCGGGCGGTGGCGGTGGCGAGGGCACCGCTTCCGGCGGTACGGTTTCGGGATCGTCGGGCAGGATGTGGCCGGGCAGGGGTTTGGCGTCCTGCACCACCGCCCGCCAGATGCGCACCTCGTCGGGGGTGACCGCCCGGCGGCGCGGCTGGCGCGGTTCGACCAGACGCGCCCGGCTCATGATTCCGGGGGGGGCGGCACCACCTCGTCCCGGGGCGGGGTGTCCTCGATGGATTCCCAATGGGTGCGGGGCGGAGAGGGCGGAGGCGGGGGCTCCGGCGAAAAGGGCTCGGGCGGAAGCGGCTCCGGCGGAATGACCGCGTCGGCCAGCGGCGAGGGCTCGGCCTCCAGAATCGGGGGAGGCGGTGGCGGCGGGGGTGTTTCCACCACCGGCCGGATCGGAACCGGAGCGTTGGCCAACGGCGCGGCGCGTTGGGCCTCGCCCTCGCCGAGATTGCGGCGGATGAATTTGCGCCAGTCGCCCTTGGGCGCCAGACAAGGCGGTTCGTTGCCGCCCTTGGTCACCATGGCGACGCCGCCCATCTGCCACAGGGTCTGGAACTGGATGACATCGGCCAGCATATAGGCCTGGGCGCGGGTCTTGAGCCGCCACGCCACGTAGTATTTGTTGCCGAACAGATGCGCCAGCACGCACAGCGTCATCACCACGATGCCCACCGCGACCCCGGCCGCCAGCAGAATGATCAGCGCCAGGGTCATCAGCCCGGTCAGCGGCAGCAGGTGATCCCAATGCTGATGCACCGGCGAGCCTTGAAAGTCGAGCAGGCGGGGATCGGTGAAGACCTGGACCCGACCGGCCGTGACGGCACCGCGCAGCTGCTCGTGCAGCTGCTCGTCCTCGCGGTTCTTGCGATCCCGCCACTCGTTCAACAACCGGCTCATGCGCCCAAATCGCCCCTTGAATCCGCAACTTAGCCGAAGGATGGACAAGCGGGGCCGGCTTGGCAAGCCTTAGCTCGAAAGCGGGCTACCGCGCCGCCATGCGGGGCGAGCGGGCCTTGGGCAGCAGCAGGACCAGCCGGCCAGGGCTTTTCATGCGGCCGGCCTGCTCGAATGCCGCCTCGCCAGCGCCCCAGAACACGTCGCCGCGCACCACACCCTTGATGGCGGCGCCGGTATCCTGGGCCATCATCAGCCGGCGCAGCGGCTTGCCCTGGGGATCGACGGTGTCGAGCCAGACGGGAGCGCCCAGGGGAATGAAGCGCGGATCCACCGCCAGCGAGCGTTCCGGCGTCAGCGCCACCCCTTCAGTTCCCAGCGGCCCGTCGCCCAGATTGACGCCATAGAAGATATAGCGGGGATTCTTGGCCAGCAATTCGCGGCCCTCGGCGGGATGGGCCTTCAGCCAGGCGCGGATGGCCGGCATGGTGGTATCGCCGTCCAGCTTGCCGGCATCCTTCAGCAGCTTGCCGATGCCGACGAATTTATGGCCGTTGTTGCCGGCGACGCCGAGGCGGATCTGGCTGCCGTCGTCAAGCCGCACCCGCCCCGAGCCCTGGATCTGCATGATGGCCAGATCGACCGCGTCGTCGGTCCAGGCCACCACCGGCGCCTTGGCATCGATGGCACCGGCCTCGATCTCGGCACGGGTGGGATAGGGCACCAGCCGGGCCCCGTCGAGACGCCCGACCAGTTGCTCGCCGGCCAGTTCGGGACGGAACTTGCCCAGATCGGCGGTCACCAGATCACTGGGCTTGCCATGGATCGGCACGACATACTTGCCTTGGCGCTGGCGCGAGCCCTTGATTTCAGGTTCGAAATACCCCGTGAACAGGCCGTCGGGCTTGCCGTCATTGCTGACCTGCCAGGGAGTGAACCAGCCTTCGAACACCGCCCGTGCCGCAGCATGGTCGCCGGCCGCCACCTTGGCCGCCGCCGAACACGGCCCATACCAGTCGGCGGCGACGCCGCCGATGCCGTCGAAGCCGATGGAACGATCCACCGGCAGTTTGGTGATACGGTCGCAGGATCGCTGCAAGGCCGGCAGGACGGCGGCGGCGCTGTCCTGGCTCCAGCCGGCCAGCTGGTCGAAGCCGATGGGGGCCAACACCATGCGGTCGGCGGCGGGCGCCGCCGGACTTGGGCGTTCCACCGGCGTGCATGACCCCGCCAGGATCAGCGCCGCCGTCAAGCACGCAAGGCGCCGCATCAATCCTCGGGGGTACGGGTGGCGGCCAGCGCCCAATTGGGATCGCCGGCGCGGGTGTCGCGACGGAAGGTCCATTCGTCGATCACGTCGACCACCCGCTCGGTGCTGCCTTCGACCACATGGCCTTCGTGGTCGCGCAGCGCGTTGACCTGCTCGCTGACGATGCGGAGCGTCAGGCTGGCGAAGCTGCCCTCCATGCGCGCCTCCACCGGCTCCACCGACCGGATGCCGACCAGATCGGTAGCCAGGGTCTCGCCGTTATGGGCGCGGGTGTCGATGGCCTCGGCGAAATGGCGGAACACCTCGGGCGCCAGCAGCGGCTGCAACACCGCCTTGTCGCCGGCGGCGAAGGCGGCGACGATCATCTCGAAGGCGGCGCGGGCGCCGCCGAGAAAGCCGTCCAGGTCGAAGCCACGATCAGCCGCCCGGATGGCCGCCAATCCCAGGCCGACCGGAGATTCCGCCGGCGGTTCGGAGGCCGAGCGCCGCCGGGCCGCCAGATCGATCACCGCGGCGCCGGCATCGTTCTCCGGCGCCCGCCACTTCTCCGGCGGCGGCTCGGTGCCGGTGCGCTTGCCCAGCACGCTCCGCAGACGCAACACCAAGAAGGCGGCGACCATGGCGAAAAAAATGATATCAAGGAAGTGAAAACCGTCGTTCATCGGTTAAGTCCGGGATAGGCTGGCGGGAACCGCGATAAATCGAAAGTCGCGGCACCATGGATGCCGGCTGTGTCCAAGAGATAAGGCGTGATCGGGGAAAGAGCAAGCATGGGTTGGTTGATCGTTGCCGGGGTGATCTCGCTGCCCGTGATGGAAATCATGGTGTGGATCAAGACGGCCGAGCTGATCGGCGCCGGCCCCACCATTTTGCTGTCCATCCTCTCCTTCCTGGCCGGCATGGCGATTTTACGCCGCCAAGGTCTGGCCATGCTGCTGGACGCCCGTACCCGCATGGAACGGGGAGAGCTGCCGCTGCAATCCGCCTTCGACGGTCTGTGCCTGACCATGGCGGGCGTGCTGTTGATCATTCCGGGGTTCCTGACCGACATCCTGGCGCTGCTGCTGCTGTTGCCCTGGGTGCGGACCGGTTTGCGGCTGTGGGTCGGAACCCGGCTGGTGGTGACGCAGGGCCGGCCGCCGGGAGCCGCCGCCGGCCCCGTCATCATCGAGGCCGATTACGAGATCATCGAGCCGGAGGCCAAGCGCCCCGACCACAAGCGGCTGGAGCCGTAGTTGTGCCTTTGCAGGGTTGCCCCTCAATCGCCGGGCGGGATGCGTTCCGCATCCCTTGGCTTTCGCGCCACGCACGCGTAGGCGTGCTATCATATCGTCGTCGGCAAAGCCGGCGGGCGGCGGCGGCCCTTGGCCTTGCCTCCGAGCGAATGGAGGTTTCCATTCGCTCGTCGGTATGATACCCCGGCATCATTGACACCGCCCGCGCGGGCCGGCCTCGCCGGCAACCCCATGATTCGCCCGCCCGCGCGTGCCGACCGAACCAGGAGGATCATATGACCGACACCCCGACGCCGCAGGCGGAGCAGCAGCCGGCCTTGCAGGTCAACGGCCAGTATATCAAGGACCTGTCCTTCGAGATCCCGTCCGCGCCGCAGGTGTTCATGGAGCCGCAGGGCCAGAATCCCGAGATTCCGATCCATGTGGACGTCAACGCCACCAGCATCGCCCCCAATCTGTTCGAGGTGGTGCTGCATCTGCGCATCGAGGCCAAGCTGCCGACCAAGCCGCTGTTCATCGTCGAGCTGGATTATGCCGGCCTGTTCACCGTCAACGTCCCGGAAGAGCAGGTCCATCCGGTGCTGATGATCGAGTGCCCGCGTCTGTTGTTCCCGTTCGCCCGCAACATCGTCGCCGACCTCACCCGCGACGGCGGCTTCCCGCCGCTGATGATCCAGCCGCTGGACTTCGTGGCGCTGTACCGCGCCCGCCTGGAAGAAATGGCGGCCCAGCAGCCGGCCGGCAACGCCTAGGAAATAGGCTCTCTTATCGTCATTCCCGCGAAAGCGGGGACCGAAGGGAACGCGAAGCGGACAATCCATGGGTCAAGCGGCACGATATCGAGCAGTTTGCATCGGAGCCCGCCCCAACATGGACCCCCGCTTTCGCGGGGGTGACGAGGAGGAAGGGAGCGCGGCTAACTCCCTACTCTTCCCGCAGCCAGGCCGGGTTTTTCAGCTTGGCGACAAACGCGGCGTGCGCCGCCGCCTCCGCCTCGGTGGGGGCGTGCGGCCGTGCCGGCCGCGCCACCCGGTCCACGCGGGCGGTGCCGGAAGCCTGGCCGGTGGTCTTGTTCACGCCCCCCAGCTCCAGGCCCGGCTGACGGCCGCCGATCAGCTGGAGGTAGACCTCGGCCAGCAATTCGGCGTCCAGCAGCGCCCCGTGCTTGGTACGGTGGCCATTGTCGATCTCGAAGCGACGGCACAGCGCGTCCAGATTGGCCTGGGCACCGGGAAAGCGCTTGCGCGCCATGGCCACCGTGTCGATGGAGCGGCTCATGGGCAGGGTCGCCTGTCCCAGCCGGGCCAACTCGGCATTGATGAAACGCATGTCGAATTCGGCGTTGTGAATCACCAGCGGCGAATCGCCAATAAAGGCCAGGAAATCCGCCGCCACCTCGGCGAACAGCGGCTTGTCCGCCAGAAAATCCGCCGACAGGCCGTGGACCTTGAAGGCCTCCTCCGGCATGTCGCGCTCGGGGTTGAGATAGCGGTGGAACACCTCGCCGGTGGGCAGGTGGTTGAACAGCTCGACACAGCCCATTTCCACCATGCGATGGCCCGACAGGGGGTCGAAGCCGGTGGTTTCGGTATCCAGTACAATCTCGCGCATTGTGTTGTCCCTCAAATGCCGGGCGCCGCCACCGGTGGCTTGGCTTTCGCCGCATGAGCGGCGCCGGCCCTTGGCCGCAACTCCGAGCAAAGCTCGTCGAATCTATGCCCCGCTTTTCATCACTCTGACCGCCGCCTTCAGGCGGCGCAAGGCCAAGGGCTTGCCCATGCCGGTGGGGATGACGAAATCGGCGCGGCGACGCTTGGCGGCGTCGGGCATCTGCTTGGCGCGGATGGCGGCCAAGCGCTCCTCGGTCATGCCCGGCCGCGCCAGCACCCGCTGAGCCTGGAGGAAGGCGGCGCAGCTGACCACCGCCACCCTGTCGCACCGCCGGCCCCCGTTGGTTTCGAACAGCAGCGGCACGTCCAGCACCACCAGCTTGGTGTGCCGCCGCCTTTGCCGGGCGAGAAAATCCCGCTCGGCGGCGCGCACCAGGGGATGGACGATGGCCTCCAGCCGCTTCAGCGCCAGCGGATCGCCGAACACCACCGCCCCCAGCCGGCCGCGATCCACCGCACCGTCCACCACCACGCCGGGGAAGGCGGCATCCACCGCCGCCACCGCCGCCCCGCCGGGCGCGAACAGGCCATGGACGGTGGCGTCGGCATCGTGCACCGGCACCCTCAGCCGCCGCAGCATGGCCGCCGCCGTGGTCTTGCCCATGCCGATGGAGCCGGTGAGACCCAGGATCTTCATGATGAAAAGACCCGATTCAGACACGAATGAACACGAATGAACACGAATGGGGCAGGACGGCACCTGTCGCCACCGCGCGCTCCAAGCCTATTCGATTTATTCGTGTTCATTCGTGTCGAAACTCTTTAGCCCGCCAGCACGAAGTCCCGCAGCACGGCCGTGACCTCGGGCCGCACTCCGAACCAGGCCTCGAAGCCGGGCGCCGCCTGCCACAGCAGCATGCCCAGCCCGTCCACCACGGGATTGCCCCGCATGCGGGCGCGGGCCAGCAGATCGGTCTCCAGCGGCACATAGACGATGTCGTTGACCAGGGCGGTCGGCGGCAGGGCGGCGAGGTCGAGATCCAAATTGGACTGACCGGTCATCCCCAGCGTCGTGGTGTTGACCAGCAGAGCGGCGTCCGCAAGGGCGACCGACCGGTCGGCCCAGTCCACTACGGTGACCGGCCCACCCAGATCGGCGGCCAGTTGCTCGGCCCGGTCGCGGCCACGATTGACCAGACGAATTTCGGCGAGGCCGGCCTCGATCAGGGCCGCCACCACGGCACGGGCGGCGCCGCCGGCACCGATCACCACCGCCGGTCCCGCCGCCGGAGTCCAGGCGGGGCAGCCGCGCCGCAGGTTCTCGAGAAAGCCGAAGGCATCGGTGTTACGGCCGAGCAGGCTGCCGTCGTCGCGCACCACCAGGGTGTTGACCGCCCCGATGCGCGCCGCCAACGGCTCCAGCTCGTCCACCAGGGCCAGCGCCGCCTCCTTATGGGGAACGGTGAGGTTGCAGCCGCGAAAGCCCATCTTCGGCAGGGCCCGGACCACCGCCTCCAGATTGGCCGGCGTCACCGCCAGCGGCAGATAAGCGCCGTCGATGCCCAGATGGTCCAACCAGAAGCCGTGCAGGCGCGGCGAGCGCGAATGAGAGACCGGCCAGCCGATCACCCCGGCCAATCGGGCTTTGCCGGACAGAATCATGGAGTCAGTTCTCCGTTGTCGCGCAGGAAATCCAACAGCGGCAGCAGCGGCAGGCCGAGGACGGTGAAGAAATCGCCCTCCACGGTCAGGAACAACTGCGCCCCCAACCCCTCCAGTTGATAGGCCCCCACCGATGCCAGCGCCGCCTCGCCGACGCGGGCGAGATAGGTGTCGAGAAAGGCGTCGGTGAAATTGCGCATGGTGAGCAGGGCGTGGTCGGCGTGAACCCAGATGCGCCGTCCGTCGCGCACCGCCACCACCGCGCTGGTCAGGCGGTGGGTGTGGTGGCGCAGCGTCAGCAATTGCTGGCGGGCTTCCGCCAGAGTCCGCGGCTTGTCGAACCAGACCCCGCCATAATCGAGCATCTGATCGGCGCCGATGACCAGGGCGCCGGGATGGCGAGCCGAAACCCGCACCGCCTTCAACTCGGCCAGGGTCTCGGCGGCCCGCGCCGGATTGGCGGTTTCCCGCCGCAGACCCTGCTTGACCGCCTCCTCGTCGATGGCCGCCACATCCACGGTGAAGGCGATGCCGGCCGCGTCCAGCATGGAGCGCCGGGCGGCACTGGCGGAGGCGAGGACAATCACGGTGTTGTGTCCGCCGCCTCGGAGTCCTTGGGCTTGTCGCCCTCGCGGCGCTCCATGTGCCGGTCATAGAGCTGCATGATGGTGGCCGAGGCCTCCTCAATGGAGCGCCGGGTCACGTCCACCACCGGCCAGCCATGGCGGGAGAACAGGCGCCGCGCCTGCTGGACCTCCTCCTTGACCTTCTCGAACTGGGCGTAGTCGGCCTCCTCCTCCTGGTTCAACAGGCGCAGGCGGGCGCGGCGAATGTCGGACAGGCTCTTGGGGTCCTTGGTCAGGCCCACCACCAGCGGATTCTTGATGCGCTCCAGCTCGGGCGGTAGCGGCACGCCGGGAACCAGCGGGTAATTGGTGCATTTGAGGCCGCGATTGGCCAGATACATGCAAGTCGGCGTCTTGGAGGTGCGCGACACCCCCACCAGCACGATATCGGCGTCCTCCACCAGCTCCATCAGCTGGCCGTCGTCATGGGCCAGGGTGAACTGCATGGCGTCGATACGACGGAAATACTCGGCATCCAATTGATATTGCCGGCCGGGCAGGGCCTTGACCTCGACCCCGAGATAGGCCGACAGCCCCGCCATCACCGGGTCGAGCACCGAAATGCAGGGGATCTTGCGATGGCGGCAGGCCTCTTCCAACAAGGTCCGCACCGCGCTGTCGACCAGGGTGAACAGCACCAGCCCGGGATGGTCCTCGATGCCGGCGATGGCCCGCTCGACCTGACCCTGGGTGCGGACCAGCCACCAATTATGCTGAACCGGCTGCACGCCCTCGAATTGAACCAGGCAGGCGCGCATGATCGAGGTGACGGTCTCACCGGTGGCGTCGGACACGAGATGCAGATGGAAGCTCTTCATGCCTGTGGATAAGCCTTAACTCCGGGGATAACCGGGGGGGTCGGCGCCGAGGGCGCCAAACGCTCCCCACTGACCCCGATTCCGCACCCGGACTTGCCCGGCTGTCCAAAACAATTCGTGACGTGGGCCAAGATAGCGTGAATTCCCCGCTTCCACATCCGATTTCCCCGACTTACCCCCGGTTTGGTCGCCTGATTTTCACCTGCCGAATCAAGCGGATCACTGAATCATCCACAAATTTCCGACTTATGACGGCCATCCGGGATAGATCTGGGGACAAGCGGCGTGGCAACGCTAATCCCCATCATTCACAGCCACCCTCTTACCACAGCCACCTTTTCTCTAAACTCTAAAGCCTGTAAGAGAGACGAACGCCAAAGCTCCAGATCCCCGATTTCAAGGTCACCGCCCGTGCCCAAATCCCAAAAGCCGTTCCTGCGCGCCCTCGCCGGGGAAACCCTAACGCCCCCCCCCTTCTGGCTGATGCGCCAAGCTGGGCGCTACCTGCCCGAATACCGCGCCACCCGCGCCGAAGCCGGCAGCTTCCTCGACCTGTGCTACAATCCCGGTTTCGCCACCGAAGTGACACTGCAACCGCTTCGCCGCTACGGTTTCGACGCGGCGATCCTGTTCAGCGACATCCTGGTGATTCCCGACGCCTTGGGGCAACAGGTTGCCTTCAAGGAGGGCGAAGGTCCGGTGTTGACACCGATTCGCTCGGCAATGGATCTGGATGGTCTCGACGCCTCGGGCCTGCACGACCATCTCGCTCCGGTCTACCAGACCATGGCCAATCTCTCGAAGGCAATTCCCGCCACCACCGCGCTGATCGGCTTTGCCGGAGCGCCGTGGACGGTGGCCACCTACATGATCGAGGGCAGCGGCTCCAAGGATTTCGCCAAGGCCAAGGGCATGATGTTCGGCCAACCCGAATTGTTCGCCCGGCTGATGGCGCTGCTGATCCAGACCACCGGTGATTATCTGATCCGTCAGATCGATAACGGCGCCGAGGCGATCCAGATTTTCGACACCTGGGCCGGGGCGCTGCCGGAGGACCAGTTCGAGCGCTGGGTGATCGGACCCACCCGCACGCTGGTGGAACGCATTCACGCCGAGCGGCCGGGCGTGCCGGTGATCGGCTTTCCCCGTCAGGCCGGATATCTCTACAAGCGCTATGTCGCCGAGACCAAGGTCAACGGCGTTTCGCTGGACCCATCGGTACCGCTGGAGTGGGCCGCCGCCGAATTGCAGACCCGGTGCACGGTGCAGGGCAACCTCGATCCGCTGCTGGTGGTGGCGGGCGGCGAGGCCATGGACGCCGGCATCGACCGGGTGCTCAAGGCGCTGGGCAAGGGACCGTTCATCTTCAATCTCGGCCATGGCATCGTGCCGCCCACCCCGCCGGAGAATGTGGCGCGGCTGGCGGCGCGGGTGAAGGGCTGGAAAGGGTGAGCGTCAAAACCGCCGTAATTCTGTTCAACCTCGGTGGTCCCGACAGCCCCGAGGCGGTGAAGCCGTTTCTGTTCAACCTGTTCAACGACAAGGCCATCATCGGGGCGCCGGGTCCGATTCGCTGGCTGCTGGCCAAGTATATTTCCGGCAAACGGGCTCCCATCGCGCGGGAGATCTACGCCAAGATCGGCGGAAGCTCGCCGCTGTTGCCCGAGACCGAGGCCCAGGCGCGGGCATTGGAGCAGGTGCTGGGCAAGACCTGTCGCTGCTTTGTCGCCATGCGCTATTGGCACCCCTTCGCCGACGAGACGGTGACGGCGGTCAAACAATGGGGCGCCGACCAGGTCGTTCTGCTGCCGCTCTATCCGCAGTTCTCCACCACCACCACCGGGTCGTCGCTCAGGCAATGGGCGGCCGAGGCGGCACGGCAGGGTCTCGATCTGCCGACCCGCACGGTGTGTTGCTATCCGACCCAAGGCGGGTTGGTGGAGGCCATGGCCGACCGGGTTCGCCACGGCCACGGCGAAGCTTCGCTCCAGGGCCGGCCGCGGGTGTTGTTCTCCGCCCATGGCCTGCCGAAAAAAGTGATCGAGCGGGGCGATCCCTATCAGGCCCAGGTGGAACTGACCGCCGCCGCCGTAGCCCAGGTCACCGGTCTTGATGGCCTCGACTGGGTGGTCTGCTATCAAAGCCGAGTCGGCCCCATGGAATGGATCGGCCCCAGCATCGAAGCCGAGTTGGAGCGCGCCGGCCGCGACAAGGTGCCGGTGGTGGTGGTGCCGGTCGCCTTCGTGTCGGAGCATTCCGAAACCCTGGTGGAGTTGGACATGGAATACCGCCATCGCGCCGACGAATTGGGGATACCGGCCTATGTGCGGGTGCCGGCGCTGAGTTGCCATCCGTCGTTCATCCAGGGTCTGGCCGAACTGGTCGGCGATCCCGCCACGGTCAAGGGCGTGGCCTGTCGGCAGTTGGGACGGAGTTGCGCATGCTGAGCGGTGAAACCTATCTGTGGATCAAGGCGGTCCATGTCATCGCGGTGATCTCGTGGATGGCGGGAATGCTCTATCTGCCCCGGCTGTTCGTCTACCATTGCGGCGTTGATCCCCGGTCGGAGGCCTCCGCCACCTTCAAGATCATGGAGCGCCGGCTGATCAAGGCGATCATGACTCCGGCCATGGTCCTGGCCTGGGTCCTGGGTCTGGTCCTGGCGGTGGAGGGCGGTCTGTTCAGCCATCACTGGTTCCACGCCAAGTTGCTGGCGGTGGTGGCCATGACTGCCGCGCATCTGTTCTTGAACCACTGCCGGGTTCAATTCTCCGAAAACGCCAATCATCGCAGTGCAAAATTCTATCGCGTCATAAACGAGGTTCCGACCCTGCTGATGATCGTCATCGTCATCCTGGTGATCGTTAAGCCGTTTTGATTTGAACAATCCTGTTTGACAGCGGGCGATGCTTTGGCTAAAGCTGGGCAAAATCCTTGAGGGCCGAAACAGGCCCATCCCCAGATTCACCCACCCGCGCCGGATCACTCGCATCCGTCTCCTTGATCGGCACCCGGTCCGCTTGGTCGGACCCGCGCATTTCAGGCCGATTTCCCCCGCGCCGGGGCTTTCTAACGGAACCACTTCATGCATCTCCAGGAACTGAAGAAGAAGACGCCGGCCGAGCTGTTGGCTTTCGCCGAGGAGCTCGAGGTCGAGAACGCCAGCACCCTGCGCAAGCAGGACATGATGTTCGCGATCCTCAAGCAGCTGGCCGACAACGACGTGGCCATCTATGGCGACGGCGTGCTGGAGATCCTGCAGGACGGGTTCGGCTTCCTGCGCAGCCCGGAAGCCAATTATCTGCCGGGTCCCGACGATATCTATGTCAGCCCCAGCCAGGTTCGCCGCTTCAGCCTGCGCACCGGAGACACCGTCGAAGGCCAGATCCGCAGCCCCAAGGACGGCGAGCGCTATTTCGCCCTGCTCAAGGTCAACACCATCAATTTCGAGCCGCCGGACAATGTGCGGCATCGCATCAACTTCGACAACCTGACCCCGCTTTACCCGGACGAAAAGCTGCGGCTGGAACTGGACGACCCCACCAAGAAGGATCTCACCACCAGGGTGATCGATCTGGTGGCGCCCATCGGCAAGGGCCAGCGCGCCCTGATCGTCGCCCCGCCGCGTACCGGCAAGACCGTGATGTTGCAGAACATGGCCCATGCCATCTCCGCCAATCATCCCGACGTCTACCTGATCGTGCTGCTGATCGACGAGCGGCCGGAGGAAGTGACCGACATGGCCCGCTCGGTGCGCGGCGAAGTCATCAGCTCTACCTTCGACGAGCCGGCGTCGCGCCACGTCCAGGTCACCGAGATGGTGCTGGAAAAGGCCAAGCGGCTGGTCGAGCATAAGCGCGACGTGGTGATCCTGCTGGATTCCATCACCCGTCTGGCGCGGGCCTACAACACCGTGGTGCCCAGCTCGGGTAAGGTGCTGACCGGTGGCGTCGATGCCAACGCGTTGCAGCGGCCCAAGCGGTTCTTTGGTGCCGCCCGCAATATCGAGGAGGGCGGCTCGCTCTCCATCATCGCCACCGCCCTGATCGACACCGGCTCGCGCATGGACGAGGTGATCTTCGAGGAGTTCAAGGGCACCGGCAATTCCGAAATCATCCTCGACCGCAAGCTGTCGGACAAGCGGACCTTCCCGGCCATCGACATCACCAAGTCGGGCACCCGCAAGGAAGAGCTGCTGGTCGACAAGGGCGTGCTGTCCAAGATGTGGGTGCTGCGCCGTATCCTGATGCCCATGGGCGTGGTCGACGCCATGGAATTCCTGGTGGACAAGCTCAAGCACTCGAAGAACAACTCGGACTTCTTCGAGGCGATGAATTCCTGAGCTTAATGTGACGTGATCATTGTGGGCTCTGCCCACGCCCGCAAAGGGCCTAAGGCCCTTTGATCCCGCTGGTTTAATCAGAAATGGGGTCCAGGGACCAGGTCCCTGGCGGGTGCAGGGCAGAGCCCTGCAATTCCTCTACTCCCCGAGGAAAACCGGCGGCCGCTTTTCCTTGAAGGCCTTGACGCCTTCCTCGTAGTCGGTGCTGTCATAGACCTTGCGGCGCATGCCCTGGACCCGCTCGAACATGCGGGGGGTGATGGAATGGGCCGAGGCCAGAACCCGCAACTCTTCCTTCATCACCGCGATGGCCAAGGGCGCCAGTTTTTCGATGCCGCGCGCCATCTCGACGCAGAAGGCGGTGATCTCGTCCGCTTGCCGCAGATGGTTGATCAGGCCGACCAGCAGGGCGCGCTCGGCATCGATCGGCCGGGCGGTGAAAGCCATTTCCTTGACCGTATGCAGGCTGGCGGCGTTCATGAAGGTCAGCAGGCCGGTGACGTTATAGGGAACGCCCAGCTTGGCCGGCGTGATGGCGAAGGTGGAATCGGGCGTGGCGACGATGATGTCGCAGGCCAGGGCCACTTCGCAGGCACCGCCCCAGACGCCGCCCTCGATCAGGGCGATGATGGGAGCGGGGAATTCCTCGATGGCGCGGATTACCACCCGCAGCGGGTCGCTCCAGCCCAGCGGATCACGATGGGACTTGGGCAACTCCTGAATATCGTGGCCGGACGACCAGATCTTGACCCCCGGCTCCGCCCGCAGGATGACGCAGCGGACCTTGGCGGCCAGGGCTTCGTCCAGTCCGGCCAGGACCTCGTTGATCATGGCTTCGGACAGGGCATTGCGCTTGGGCTGATTGGTCATGGTAAGGGTGGCCAGAAGGCCATCGATATCGACGCGGACCAGGGACATGAAGGGGACTCTTTTCGCGGTCAGGAATGGCCGGAGGTGCGGCGGCGATGGTGGCGCCGGTGATGCTCTTGCAGCAGGTCGTCGCTGGGACCGTCGTCGTCGGGGCGGCGCCGGTTCAACATATGCAGGCCGGCGATCAGCAGGATGGGCGGCACCACGACGATGGACATGCGCCCCAGCATGGCGTTGAAGGTGCTGCGGCCGCTTTGGATGACGATGTTTTCCTTGCACTCGTAGCGCTGCTTGAAGGTGCCCGAGCAATCACGCATCCGTTCCTGCACGGCGCTGGAGGAGTGGTTTTCGATGTCGTCCTCGGAAAGATTGCCGAACTGATCCCATCCGGCCCAGGCCACCCAGAGCAGACTGACTCCCGTCACCACCCATTTGCCCAACTTGGACCCACTCACGACGTCCTCCTGCGGGGTAGTTTTCCCCAACACTCCCGGCAGCTTAATACGTTTTGCCCCAAGGCCAAACCCAATTAGGGCAACAGCACCGTCGAACCGGTGGTCTTGCGGCCTTCCAGGTCGCGATGGGCCTGGGTGGCGTCCTTCAAGGCGTAGGTCTGGTTGACCTCGATCTTGACCGCGCCCTTGGCCACCACGTCGAACAGTTCGGCGGCGGCGACCACCAGATCCTCGCGCCGGGCGGTGTAGGCCATCAGCGACGGCCGGGTCAGGAACAGCGAGCCCTTGGCCGCCAGCAATCCGGTGTCGAGCGGATCGACCATGCCCGAGCTTTGGCCGAACAGGACCATCATGCCCAGCGGCCGCAGGCAGTCGAGCGAGGACAGGAAGGTGTCCTTGCCCACCGAATCGTAGACCACCGGCACGCCGGCGCCGTTGGTGATTTCACGCACCCGGGTGACGAAATTCTCGGTCTTGTACAAGATGGTATGGTCGCAGCCATGGGCGCGGGCCAGCGCCGCCTTGTCCTCGGACCCTACCGTGCCGATGACGGTGGCGCCCAGATGCTTGGCCCACTGGCAGACCAGCAGGCCGACGCCACCGGCGGCGGCGTGGATCAGGATGGTGTCGCCGGGCTGGACCCGGTAGGTCCGGCGTAGCAGGTAATGGGCCGTCATGCCTTGCAGCATCATGGCGGCGGCCTGGCGGTCGGTGATGGCGTCGGGAATGGCCACCACCCGGTCGGCCGGGATCACCCGCGCTTCCGCATAGGCCCCCAGCGGCGGACTGGCATAGGCGACACGGTCGCCGATCTCGATTCCGACGACACCGTCGCCCACCGCCTCGACCAATCCGGCGCCTTCGAGGCCGGGGGTGAAGGGCAGCGGCGCCGGATAAAGCCCGGTGCGGTGATAGACGTCGATGAAGTTGAGGCCGATGGCGGTCTGGCGCAGCAGGATCTCGCCCTGGGCCGGCGCCGGCACCGTCACCTCTTCCCAGTGCAGCACCTCGGGTCCGCCGACCGAATGAATGCGGATGGCATGGGTCATGGTTTGACTCCCTCCAGACGAAGCAGGAATTCCTTGGTCTCGATGCCGTCGATGCCGGAATAGCCGCCGAGACCGCCATCGGCCGCCAGCACCCGATGGCAGGGGATGATCACCGGAATGGGATTGCGGCCACAGGCGCCGCCCAGGGGGCGCGGCGCGGTGCCCAGCTTTTCGGCCAGTTGGCCATAGCTGAGGGTGGAACCGAACGGGATCTGTTCCAGCGCGGCCCAGACCTTGCGCTGGAAGACGGTTCCCTGGGGCGCCAGCGTCAGGTCGAAGACCCGGCGTTTGCCGTCGAAATACTCTTCCAACTGGTCGCGGGCGCGGCGCAGCAGGGGAGTGTCGTCGCTTTCGGGCAGCCAGCCCCAGTCGAGCGCGACGATGGCGTCGTCGGCCTCGAACAGGGCCAGGGGGCCGATGGGGCTGGTGAACGAGAGCTGTGGCATGGGAGCGTTTACCCGTTCATTGGTATCGACGAGCCAACGAACATGTTCATTGGCGAGGAGTTGCGGGCAAGGCCCGGCGCGCCTCGTGGCGCGAAAGCCAAGCCCACGGATGTGGGCGCCCGGCGATTGAGGGCTTATCCAACCCAAACCCTACTCCGCCGCCAGGGCCTCGCGCAACCTCTCGGGATCGCTGACGGGGGTCGAGCAGACCGTGCCCCGGCACAGCATGGCGGCGGGGCTGCCGTCGGCCACCCGTCGCAGCCAATGGATCTGGCTTTCCCCCAGGGCCGCCGCCCGCAGCAGGGCCTGCGTCGCCGGATCGTCCTCGGCCCCGGTCACCGTGACCTCCAGCGGATGGGCCAGGATCTCGAAGGCGTCCAGCAGCGCCGTCATGTTGGGCAACTGATCGGGAATGGCGGCGGAGAAGGCCGCCAGCACCGCGTCGGCGCGGTCGCGCCATTTGGCCTCGCCGCTAGCCAGCGCCATCAGGGCCAGGGCCTCGGCCATGACCCCGTTGCCCGATGGCACCGCCGAATCGAAGCAGGGTTTGGTGCGGACGATGATGTCGGTGGTGTCGTCGGCCGACAGGAAATAGCCGCCGGCTTGGGCGTCCCAATGATGGGCATGGGCGGTGTCCAGCCAGCGGCCGGCCTGGACCAGCAGCTCCGGATCGCCGGTGGCCTCGAACAGGGCCAGGGCGGCGCGGGCCATATGGGCGTAATCGTCGAGGACGCCGGCATGGGCGGCCTTGCCCTGGCACAGGGCATGGGCCAGCCGGCCGTCGGGGCGGGCCATGCCGGCGGTGACCACCGCGAAGGCCTTGCGCGCCGCCGCCAGCCAGTCGGGCCGGTCGAAGGTGAAGGCGGCCTCGGCCAGGGCGGCGATCACCATGCCGTTCCAGTCGGCCAGCACTTTGTGGTCGCGGCCGGGCCAGACCCGCCGGTCGCGCTGGGCCAGCAACACCGCCTTGGCCTCGGCCAGGCTGTCATCGTCCTCGCCGCCATGGGCATGGTTGCGATGAAGGATGGTGCGGCCCTCCCAATTGCCGCCGGCGGCGACGTCGTAGAGGCGGGCGAAGCGTTTGGCCGCTTCGCCGTCGAGCAGACTGTCGATCTCCTCCTTGGTCCAGGTGTAGAACAGTCCTTCCTCGCCCTCGCTGTCGGCGTCCAGCGCGGCGGCGAAGGCGCCACCCTCGGCGGTCATGTCGCGCAGCAGCCAGCCGATGGTCTCGAATACCCGCGCCCGGTAAAGCGCCGAATCGGTGACCTTCCACACCTGGCACAGCAGCGAGATCAGCTGGGCGTTGTCGTAGAGCATCTTCTCGAAATGCGGCACCAGCCATTCCTGGTCGGTGGAGTAGCGCATGAAGCCGCCGCCGAGATGGTCGTAGATGCCGCCCTGGCAGATATGGTCCAGGGTCACGGTGACCGCGTCGCGCAGCCTTGTGTCGCCGGTGCGCAGGAAGGCGCGCCACAGGAAGCGGAACAGGCCGGGCTGGGGGAATTTGGGGGCGCCGGTGGTGCCGCCATCGGCGACGTCGATCATGCGCAGGCTGTCGACGGCGCCCCGGTCGAGGATGGCGAGGTCGAGGCCCATGGCGCCGGGCGAGCGGGCCAACTGCTCCAGCGCCCGGCGCATCTGGTCCACATTGTGGCGGATCTTGTCGGGGTCGGCATGGAAGGTATGGCTGATGCCTTCCAGCACGTCGGGGAAGGCGGCGCGGCCATAGCGGGCGGTGGCGGGAAAATAGGTGCCGCCCCAGAACGGTTCGCCCGCGGGAGTGAGGAACATGGTGAGCGGCCAGCCGCCGGGCTGGCCCATCATGGCCAGAGCCTGCTGATACAGGCTGTCGAGGTCGGGCCGCTCCTCGCGGTCGACCTTGATGTTGACGAACAGCGTGTTCATCAATCCGGCGATGCCGGCATCCTCGAAGCTCTCATGGGCCATGACGTGGCACCAGTGACAGGCGGAATACCCCACCGACAGCAGAATCGGCCGGCCCGACGCCTTGGCCTCGGCCAGCGCCTCGGGTCCCCAGGCCCACCAATGGACCGGATTGTGGGCATGCTGGAGCAGATAAGGGCTGGTTTCTTGGGCCAGTCGATTGTGGGACATGGAGGAGGGCTCCCCAGGGGCGTTGCGCGGCATTCTCTCAAGGCTTAGTTTGGGTGCGTGGGCTCTGAGCACAAGGCGAGGTCGTCATGAAGATCACCGTGGACGTGGATTGTACGCCGGAAGAATTGCGGACCTTCTTCGGCCTGCCCGATGTCAGGCCCATGCAAGACGCGCTGATGAAGCAGATCCAGGATCAGATGGCGGCCAACTTGCACGCCATGGAGCCCGAGGCCATGTTCAAGGTGTGGATGCCGGCCGGCATCCAGGGGATGGAGCAGATGCAAAAGATGCTGTGGTCCCAGTTCACCTCCGGTAGCCGCCCCAAGGAGAAGTAGCCTTGCGCCCCGTGTCCGATCCGCCGCTCTATTACCGTCTGCACGTCTTCATCTGTACCAACCGCCGGCCCGACGACAATCGGCGCGGCTCGTGCGCCGGCCGGGGGTCGGAGCTGCTGCGCGAGCATCTCAAGGACGCCACCAAGGCGATGGGGATCAAGGATGTGCGCGTCAACGCGGCCGGCTGCCTCGACCGCTGCGAGCTGGGGCCGGTGATGGTGATCTATCCCGAGGGCGTGTGGTACGCCTTCCACTCCACCGACGACATCGACGAGATTCTCCAGACCCATATCGTCCAGGGCGGCCGCGTCGCCCGCCTGATGCTGGGCCGCGACGAGCAGCCCGTCGTCACCGTCTGATGTCGTCCGACACCATCTATGCCCTCGCCAGCGGGTCCGGCCGGGCCGGGGTGGCGGTCTATCGCCTGTCGGGCGCGGATGCAGGCGCGGCGCTGGTTCAACTGACCCGCCGGCCGTTGCCCGAATCCCGCAAGGCGGTCCGTGCCCGGCTGTGGGATTCTTCCGACGAGCTTATTGATGATGGCTTGGTGCTGTGGTTTCCGGCCCCGGCCAGTTTCACCGGCGAGGATGTGGTCGAGCTGCATCTCCATGGCGGCCGGGCGGTGGCCCTGGCCCTGGCCGAGGCGCTGGGGCGGCTGGGCTTGCGTCCGGCCGAGCCGGGCGAGTTCAGCCGCCGCGCCTTCCTCAACGGCAAGCTGGACCTGACCCAGGCCGAGGCCATGGCCGATCTGGTGGAAGCCGAGACCGCGGCCCAGCGGCGCCAGGCGTTGCGGCAGATGGAGGGCGGGCTGGCCCGGCTGGTGGAGGAGTGGCGGTCGCGGCTGGTGAGCGCCCTGGCCCATCTGGAAGCGGTGATCGACTTCGCCGATGACGGCATTCCCGACGGATTGCTGGAGCGGGTGGAGGGCGAGGTCGCGGCCCTGGCGGACGTCCTGGACTCCCATCTCGCCGACAATCATCGCGGCGAGCGACTGCGCGACGGCATCCACATCGCCATCATCGGCGCCCCCAATGCCGGCAAGTCCAGCCTGCTCAACCGTCTGGCCGGGCGTGAGGCCGCCATCGTCTCAAGCACCGCCGGAACCACCCGCGACGTTATCGAGGTGCATCTCGATCTTCTGGGCTGGCCGGTGGTGCTGGCCGATACCGCCGGTCTGCGCCAGGCGGCCTGCGCCGTCGAGGCGGAAGGGGTGCGCCGCGCCCTGGCCCGCGCCGAGGCCGCCGACCTCAAGCTGGCGGTATTCGATGCCGGGTCCGAGGGCGCGATGGTGGACGCGGCGACCCTTGCAGTGATAGACGACGCCACCCTGGTGGTGGTCAACAAGCTGGATGTGGCCGAGGCTCCGCTGCCCGAGACCATTGCCGGCCGGCCGGCCGTGTTGATCTCGGCCCGCAGCGGCGCGGGACTGGACCAGTTGGTGGATGCACTCGGCGCGGCGGTGGCGGCGCGCTTCGCGGTCGGCGGCGCGCCGGTGCTGACCCGGGCTCGCCATCGCCGGGCGGTGGAGGAGGGCGTGGCGGCGCTGCGCCGGTTCAATCCGGGCGGCGCGGTCGAGCTGGCGGCGGAGGATCTGCGGTTGGCGGCCCGGGCCCTGGGCCGCATCGGCGGCCGGGTCGAGGTGGACGAGGTGCTGGACGTGATCTTTCACGAATTCTGTATCGGGAAGTGAGAGAGGCCTTGATCGGGCTATCGCCCAAGCCCATTTGGGGCGATGCCCCAAACCCCATTTGATCTTATAAATCAGGGGAGGGTTGGAGGCCAAAGCCTCCAACCGGGGATCGGGGCGGGAGCCCCGTTGATGATGGGACGATACCAATAGATAGGGTCTGTTTCACGTGAAACAAACAAGCTGTTGTGATGTGGTGGTGGTCGGGGCGGGGCATGCCGGCTGCGAGGCGGCGGCGGCGGCGGCGCGGGTCGGCGCCCGCACCCTGTTGATCACCCAGCGCCTGGACACTATCGGCGAGATGTCGTGCAATCCGGCTATCGGCGGGCTGGCCAAGGGTCAGCTGGTGCGCGAGATCGACGCCCTCGACGGGGTCATGGGCCGGGTGATCGATCAGGCCGGCATCCAGTTCCGTATTCTCAACCGCAGCAAGGGACCGGCGGTGCAGGGGCCGCGCGCTCAGGCCGACCGCAAGCTTTACCGCCGGGCCATGCGCGCCGCCCTGGATGAGACGCCGGGTCTCGATCTGCGGGAGGCCTCGGTGGAGGATCTGGTGGTGGAGGCGGGCCAAATCACCGGCGTGGTGCTGGGCGACGGAAGCACCATCGCTTGCGGCGCGGTGGTGATCACCACCGGCACCTTCCTGCGCGGGCTGATCCATCTGGGGGAAAAGACCTGGGCCGCGGGGCGGGTGGGGGACGCGCCCTCGGTCGGTTTGTCGTTGGCGCTGGAGCGGCTGGGCCTGCCGCTGGGGCGGCTGAAGACCGGCACTCCCGCCCGGCTGGATGGCCGCACCATCGACTGGGAATCGCTGGACATGCAGGCGGGCGACGATCCGCCGGTGCCGTTTTCCTTCCTTAACCAACGCATCACCACCCCCCAGGTGGCCTGCGGCATCACCGCCACCACGCCGGCGACCCATGCCATCATCCGCGCCAACCTGGCCCGGGCACCCATGTATTCCGGCCAGATCCAAAGTACCGGTCCGCGCTACTGCCCCAGCATCGAGGATAAGGTGGTGCGCTTCGCCGAGCGCGACCGCCACCAGATCTTCCTGGAGCCGGAGGGGCTGGACGATCCCACCGTCTATCCTAACGGCATCTCCACCTCGCTGCCGGAAGAGGTGCAAAAGGCGATGATCGCCACCATTCCCGGCCTGGAACGCTGCGTCATGATCCGGCCCGGCTACGCTATCGAATACGATTTTGTCGATCCCCGCGCCCTGCATCGGTCGCTGGAGACCCGGGCGGTGGGGGGTCTTTATCTGGCCGGCCAGATCAACGGCACCACCGGTTACGAGGAAGCGGCGGCCCAGGGGCTGGTGGCGGGGGTCAACGCGGCGCGGCGCTGTGGTGGGTCGGCCCCGCTGATCCTCGACCGGGCCGACGCCTATATGGGGGTGATGATCGACGATCTGGTGGCGCTGGGCACCTCCGAGCCCTATCGCATGTTCACCTCGCGGGCCGAGTACCGGCTTGGCTTGCGCTCCGACAACGCCGATCTGCGCCTGACCGCCAAGGGCGTTGCGGCGGGCTGTGTCGGGGCCGAGCGGGCGGACCGGTTTGCCGTCAAGCTCGACGCCGTCACCGCGGCGCGGGAGCTGGCCGGCTCCTTGAGGGCCTCGCCTAACGAGCTGCGCCGCCACGGCTTGGAGATCAACCAGGACGGGGTGGTGCGTTCGGTGTGGGATCTGCTGGCCTATCCCAATCTCGATCTCGCCCGCCTGAGCAAGGTGTGGCCGGAGCTGGCGGGGCTGGACCCGGTGGTGGCCGAGCAATTGGCGATCGAGGGCAAGTATGCCGGCTATCTCGAACGTCAGGAGTCCGACATTAGGGCCTATCGCCGGGAGGAGGGGATGGCGATCCCCGACGATCTGGACTATGACTCCATCGGCTCGTTGTCCACCGAGGTGCGCCAGAAGCTGAAGGCGGCGCGGCCCGAGACCCTGGCGGCGGCGGCCCGCATTCCCGGGGTGACCCCGGCGGCGGTGACGGCTTTGTTGGGACATGTGAAGCGAAGCACCTAAATCTGGTGTTTCACGTGAAACAGAATTCAAGGGTTTGGGGGCGCTTGTGGGTCCGAACGAGTTTCAGGCTAAATCCGGTGTTTCACGTGAAACACTCGACCGCCTCGCCGTCTATGCCGATCTGCTGGTCAAGTGGCAGGCCCGCATCAACCTGGTGGGGGCCGATACCCTGGCCGATCTGTGGTCGCGGCATTTTCTCGACTCGGCCCAGCTGTTTTCCCTGATCCCGCCCACGGCCAAGCGCTTGGCCGATCTGGGCAGCGGTGCCGGCTTCCCCGGTCTGGTGCTGGCCATCATGAGGGCGCCGGACGTGCATCTGCCCGAAATTTATTTGATCGAAAGCGATTCCCGCAAATGCGCTTTCCTGCGCGAAGCGGCGCGGGTGACCGGCACTCCGGTGACGGTGATCAACAAGCGCATCGAGCAGGTGGCGCCGCTGGCGGCCGACGTGGTGACGGCCCGTGCCTTGGCGCCGCTGGTCAAGCTGCTGGATTGGGCGGCCCCTCATCTGGCAATCGGGGGCCAATGTTTGTTTCTGAAGGGCAGGGGAGCGGAAGACGAATTGACCGCAACTGCGAAAGAATGGAATATCGCGGTCGACCGGACTCCGTCGCTGACCGATCCGGCCGGTTTTGTCCTTCAGCTTCGAGAGGTATGCCGTGGCCGAGCACAGCGTTAACGACGCGCCCGCCAAGGCGGCCCGCGTCATCGCGGTCGCCAACCAAAAGGGCGGTGTGGGCAAGACCACCACCGCCATCAATCTGGCCACCGCCATGGCCGCGACCAAGAAGACCGTGCTGATCATCGACCTCGATCCCCAGGGCAATGCCAGCACGGGCTTAGGCATCGACCGGGCGTCGCGCGAGGTCAACTCCTATCATGTGCTGATCGCCGAGGCTGGCCTTGCCGAGGCGGTGATCGCCACCACCATTCCGGGGCTGCATCTGGTGCCGTCGGGGGTGGACCTGTCGGGCGCCGAGATCGAGCTGGTGGATTTCGAGCGCCGCGAACACCGCCTGCGCGAAGCCCTGGCCGGCTCGCTGTCGGCCTATGACTACGTCCTGATCGACTGCCCGCCCTCGCTCAACCTGCTGACGCTCAACGCCCTGGTGGCGGCGGATTCGGTGATGGTGCCGCTGCAATGCGAGTTCTTCGCCCTGGAAGGCATCAGCCATCTGGTCAAGACCATCGAGCGGGTCAAACAGGCCTTCAATCCGAAGCTGGAGCTGCAGGGCATCGTCCTGACCATGTTCGACAAGCGCAACAACCTGTCGGATCAGGTGGCGGCCGATGTGCGCGACTTCTTCGGCGACAAGGTTTACAAGACGGTGATCCCGCGCAATGTGCGGGTGTCGGAGGCGCCAAGCCACGGCAAGCCGGTGCTGCTCTACGACATGAAGTGCAGCGGAGCCGAGGCCTATATCCATCTGGCCTCCGAAGTGTTGAAGCGCGAGCGCGAACTGAGGGCGTAAAGACAGTGGCAGACGAAAAGAAGAAGGGTCTGGGGCGCGGCTTGTCCGCTCTGCTGGGCGATCATGCGGCCTCGGCCATCGCTGCGGTCAGCAGCGCGGCGGCGGCCGGGCCGGAAGGCGCGGCGGCGATCAAGGGCCTGCGCTCCATGCCGGTGGGTCAGTTGCAGCCGGGCAAGTATCAGCCGCGCCGCAGCTTCGACGAGGACCGCATCGCCGACCTGGTGGAATCGGTCCGCGAGAAAGGCATCTTGCAGCCGCTGCTGGTGCGGCCGCTGCCCGGCCATCCCGACCGCTTCGAGATCATCGCCGGCGAGCGGCGGTGGCGGGCGGCCCAAGGCGCCAAGCTGCACGAAGTGCCGGTCATCGTCCGTGACCTGTCGGACCGCGAAGCGCTGGAAGTGGCCTTGGTGGAAAACCTCCAGCGTCAGGACCTGTCGCCGCTGGAGGAAGCCGACGGCTATCGCCGCCTGATGGACGACTTCTCCCACACCCAGGAGGAGTTGGCCAAGGCGGTGGGAAAAAGCCGCTCGCATGTGGCCAACATGATTCGCCTGCTGGCCCTGCCCGAACCGGTCAAGACCATGCTGGAGAAGGGCGAGCTGACGGCGGGCCATGCCCGCGCCCTGCTGACCGCGGCCGATCCCCAGCGGCTGGCCAAGGATGTGGTCGCCCGTGCGCTCAACGTCCGCCAGACCGAAAAGCTGGTGAACGATGAGGGCAAGGCCAAGCCGAGCCTGGGCGGCCGTCCCGCCAATGCCGCCGGCAAGGATGCCGACATCGCCGCTTTGGAACGCGACCTCGCCATGACGCTGGGCTGCAAGGTGGCCATCCGGTCGCTGGGCAAGGGCGGCGAGCTGACCATCTCCTACGGCTCCCTGGAACAGCTCGACGACGTGCTGTCACGGCTGTCGCGGGCGCCGGTTCGCCGGGACGACGACCTGGACGAGGTTTAACCCTCGGATTCCCTTGAATTTGTGGGCTATGAAGGCGAGGCTCGCCTTTGTACAATGCGCAAGGGATGGCCTGGCCGGGATGCAGGGGGAGGGATACGATGTCGTCGTCGGAAGGAAGCGGACCGCTTGACGAGTTGCTGGCGAACATACCGGAAGCGGTGATCGAGTCCTTCACCCCCGATCAGCGCGCCGCCTTGTGGAATGCCGCCAAGCCGGTCAGCTGGCGCAAGCACCCCATCAATATCCGCATCACCTTTCCTTTCGTCGGCGGCCGCTATTTCGTCACCATCGTCGGTGGCTTCGAGCGCCGGGCGCTGGACCGCATCGTGCGGGACCGCAAGATGCATCCGCTCAGGACCGCCGGCAACGTCCTGTTCATGCTGGGGGTCGGCGGCGCCTTCTATCTCGCCGCCGTGATCGGCATGTTCGTCTTTTCCAACCTGATCGAGTTTTAAATCATCATGACTGCCACGACGACCGACTGTCCCTGCGGCTCCGGGCTGAGCTATAGCGCCTGCTGCGAACCCTTCATCACCGGCGCCGCCATCGCCCCCACGCCGGAAGCGCTGATGCGGTCGCGCTATTCCGCCTTCACCGTGGTCGACATCGACTACCTGCACGACACCCTGGCCGCCGACCAGCGCCACGATTTCAGCCGTGACGACGCCGAGAAATGGGCGCGGAACTCCCAGTGGAAGGGTCTGGAAATCCTGGGCACCACCGGCGGTGGGGCGGTGGGGCGGAGGACAGCGAGGGCACGGTGGATTTCACCGCTCGTTTCAAGCTGGACGGCCGCAATGAAGCCCATCGCGAGATCGCGCTGTTTCGCAAGGACGGCGAACGCTGGTTCTACGTGGAAGGCCAGATCGGCGGCCCCAAGCAAGAACAGCGCCGCGTCGCCGTCAAGGCCGGCCGCAACGATCCCTGTCCCTGCGGCTCGGGCAAGAAGTACAAGAAGTGCTGTGGTGCCTGACCGGTCAGTCTAGGCATTCGGTGCGAACGGCGCGAACAGCCGTCGCATGAAGGCGGCGAAGGCGGCGGGGGGGCTGTCGGGGCGAAGCCCCGAGGCCCTGGCCCGCTTGATCACCAGACGGACCAGCGATGGATCGCCGGCGACACCGAACAGCCGGGGATAAACCTCGGCTGGCAGAGTCTGCGCCGCCACCGCCAGGAACACCGAGACGTTTTCGCTCGGCAGGCCGAACTCCACCGCCAACTGACGCAAGGTGGCGGCGCCGGTGCCGCTGATGGTCCGGCACAGGACGCGCAAAGCTTCGGAATTGGCCGGCCGGATCACCGCGTTGATCTCGGGCTTCAGCAGGATCGGCACCACCGTCTTCATGCGCAAGCGGGCGCCGTCGTCGGTCAGAAGTTCGCTGAGGCGGGCGCGATGGTCGACCGGGGCCGCTTCCACCGTTTCCGCCGGCTGGACGGGAGGGAGGGCGAGGGTGGGGGCCGCCGGCAGGCCGGCCTCCTCGCCGCCGTCGAGATAGGCCGCCAGAGCCTCGGCGTCGCGGAAGTCGAGGATGCGCGAGCCCAGGTCGCGGACCTCAGCCGGCGTCATGCGGGCATATTGCGGGATGATCGGCACCTGCCAGTCATGCAGCAGGTAGTTCTTGATGGCGTCATAGAGCTGGTTGGCCGCCGAGGGGGGAGGCGCCGGGCGCGGCGGGGCGGGCCTGAACGAGGTCATCATCCGTTCGACCATGTTCGGCCGGTTGGGGCTCGGCCAGGTGGCGCGGCTCTGCCGCCAGGGGTCCAGCCGCAGGCGGAAATGCCGCTTGGCCGCCGAGCGCACCACCATGGCGACGATCTGATTGAGGCTGCGGCCGCAGGACAGCGTCTGATTGTCGCCGTGGACCGGGCGGTCGCGGCGGTCCACCAGGACCTGCCGGAACTGTTTGCGGGCGGCGCGGAAGGTCCGGAAGCATCGCTCCAGCATGGCGCAGTCGCCCAGGATGATGTCGTAGGCCCTCTCGCGCGGCAGCATCGCGACCTCCGGCAGCAACTCCGCCAGGATGTGCAGCACCGGTCCACGCAGGGTGGCATTGATCCGGCGCCGGGCGACATCGGCAGGGGTCGACAATGCGGCTTGGTCGGCAAACATGGCGCTCACCCAACTCCATGAACAATACAAAGTACCCATCCAAGACAAATGGTACTTTTAAATGCTTCTATTTTGTATGAAGTACTTCACGTACCGAGAAATACACAGGGCGGCATTCATCGAACGACATGGATGTCGAGCATTATTCAAAATTGTATAAAATTGTTCGGATTTTTGGTGTGACAGCCGATGCCCCGACCATCTCCCTGAGGGTCGCGTATTCGCTACCCTCTTAACGTCCCTTTAGGAGATGCGCTGCTATTGGATGAGGCGATCTCCGTCTCCGGGTGGGGCGAGTCGGGACGCAATGGCGGGGGGGCGCGTTGCCGTGGTATCGCCGGTAACCTACATCAGTGTCACCAATATCGCGGCCTTGCCCACCACCACGGTGCAGGCCCTGTCCCCGACCGCCATCGCCGGGCTTAACGCCACCCAGGTGGCGGCCTTCACCGTTACCGAGATCGGCGTCCTGAGCGCCACCCAGCTGGCGTCCCTGTCCTCCAGCCAGCTGGGTGGGCTGACCACGACCCAGATCGGGGCGCTGACCGCCGGCCAGATGGGATTCAGCGCCGGCCAGCTGGCGGTCCTGACGGCGGCGCAGGTCGACGCGTTCGGCGTGGCCGAGATTTCGGCCCTGACCACCCAACAGGTCAAGGGACTGACGACCACGGAACTGGCGGGGCTGACCACCAGCCAGTTGGCCGCCTTGACGCCGCTTCAGATCGGGGCTTTGACCACCAGCCAGATCAAGGGCGTGACCTCGACCCAGCTCGGCTTGCTGACCACCACTCAGCTGGGCGGCCTGACCACCACTCAGTTGGCGGTGATCGCCACCGCTCAGTTGGGCGGCCTGACCGCCACCGGGATGGCCAACCTCACCACCACCCAATTGGGCGGCCTGACCGCCGCCGGCCTCGGCAGCCTGTCCGTCACCGGCCTCGGCGGTCTGACCGTCACCCAGCTCGGCAGCCTGACCGTCACCCAGCTGGGCGGCCTGACCGCCACCGGATTGGCGGCGCTGAGCACCACCCAGCTGGGCGGACTGGCCGCGACGCAGATGGCAGGGCTGAGTTCGTCGGGTCTGACCGGCTTGACGGCGACCCAGGTCACGGCGCTGAGCACCACCCAGTTGGGCGGCCTGACCTCCACCCAACTGGCGGCGCTGACCACCACCGAGATCGGCGAGCTGGCCACCACCGAGATCGCCGCCCTTTCCACCACCCAACTGGCCGGCTTGGGCGCCACGGCGGTGGCGGCGCTGACGACCACCCAGCTCGGCACCCTGGCCGCGACCCAGATCGCGGCGCTGGCCACCACCGGCGTGACCGCCCTGACCGCCACCAGCGTGGCGGCCCTGAGCATTTCCCAGCTTGGCGGCCTGACGTCCACCCAATTGGCCGTCTTGACCACCGCCGAGATCGGCGGCCTGACCGCCGCCGAACTGGCGGCGCTGACCACCACCCAGCTCGGCGGGCTGGCCTCGAGCGGGCTGGCGGCGCTGACGACCACCCAGCTCGGCACCCTGGCGGCGACCCAGTTGGCGGCGCTGTCCACGGCGACGATCAAGGGGCTGACCCCGACTCAATTGGGCGGCCTTACCACCACGCAACTGGGCGGTCTGGCGGCGACCCAGCTGGCGGCGCTGACCACCGTCCAAATCGTCGGCCTGACCTCCACCGAACTGACGGCGTTGGCGGCGACCCAGCTTGGCGCCTTGACCGCGACCGGGATCGGGGCGCTGACCACGGCCCAATTGGGCGGGTTGAGCAGCACCCAGCTGGGGCTTTTGAGCACCACCCAGGTCGGCGGTTTGACCGCGACCCAGATCGGAGCGCTGACGACCACCCAAATTGGCGGCCTTGCCGTCACCCAGGTGGCGGCTCTGAGCGGCAATCAAATTCGAGGGTTGAGCACGACCAGCATCGCCGCGCTGACCACCACCCAGGTCGGCGGTCTGACCCCAGGGCAACTGGGGATGATGACCGTGACCCAGCTGACCGGGATGACGGTGGCCCAGGAGGGGGTGCTGACCGCCAGCCAGTTCGGCGGGATCTCGACCACCGGAATGGCTGGGATGACCGCGACCATGGGAGCGGCGTTGACCATCGCCGAAATCGTGGGCATGGCCCAGACCCAGGTCGGCAATCTGAGCACCACCGCGCTCGGCGCGCTGAGCACGACCCAACTCGGCGCCTTCACCGCGACCCAGCTGGGGGCGTTGACCGCCACTCAGATCACCAGCCTGACCACCACCGAGCTGGGCGGGCTGTCGACCACCCAGCTGGCGGGAGTCACCGCCACGGCCGTGGCGGCTCTGACGACTTCGCAGCTCGGCGGCCTGGCCGCGACTCAGGTGGCGGCGCTGACCACCACCCAGGCCAAGGCGCTGACCGCGACTCAGCTGGGGGCCCTGACGGTTCCCCAGCTCGGCGGCCTGACCTCCACCCAGGTTGGTGCCCTGACCACCACCGGGATCGGCGGCCTGAGCGCGACGGGGCTTGCCGCGCTGACCACCACTCAGATCGGCGGCCTGACGACGACCCAGTTGGGAAGCGTGACCGCCACCGTCATCGCCGGTCTGACGACGACCGAACTGGCGGCCTTGACCACCACCCAGGTCGGCAGCCTTCGCGCCGGCGGCGTCGCGGCGCTGTCCACCACCCAGCTTGGCGCCCTGGCGGCGACCCAGCTCGGAGCCTTGGCGGCGACCCAGATCGGGAGCCTGACCGCCACCCAGCTCGGCAGCCTGACGATCCCCCAGCTCGGCGGCTTGACCGCGCCCCAGATGTCCTCGCTGACCACCACCGGCCTTGGCGGGCTGAACGCCGTCGAACTGGCGGCGCTGACCACCACCCAACTGGGCGGTCTGGGAGCGACCGGACTGGCGGCGCTGTCGGTCACCCAGCTCGGCACCCTGAGCAGTACCCAGCTCGGGGGACTGAGCCTGGCCGGCCTGGGCGGTTTGACCGCCTCTCAAGCCGGCGGCCTGTCGGTCACCCAGCTGGGCGGCCTGAGCGCGACCCAACTGGGCGGACTCACCGTCGCCGCCATGAGTGGCCTGACCGTCACTCAACTGGCGGCGGTGTCGATCCCCCAGCTTGGCGGTGTGGCGGCGACCCAACTGGCGGCGCTGTCGATCTCCCAGCTTGGCGGTGTGACGGCGACCCAGATGGCGGCCCTGTCGGTGGCGCAGATCAAGGGCTTGACCACAGCCCAGCTGGGGGCGCTGACCGCCACTCAGTTGGGCAGCCTTTCCGCCACTCAGCTCGGCGCCGTGGCCCTGACCCAGCTGCGCGGCCTGACCGCCACGGAACTGGCGGGCCTGACCACCACTCAAGTGGGAGGGCTGACCGCCAGCCAAATCGGCGCCTTGACCGCATCCCAGCTGGGAGCCGTCACCGTCACGCAGCTGGCGGGCCTGACCGCCACCCAACTGGGCGGCTTGAGCGCGGTGGAACTGGCGGGGCTGACCACCACCCAGCTCGGCGGTTTGGGGGCTCCTCAATTGGGGGTGCTGACCGCCGGCCAGCTCAAGGGGCTGACCGTGACCGGGCTTGGCAGCCTGACCACCACCCAGCTCGGCGGGCTGAGCGCAACCCAGCTCGGCGGACTGGCCGCCACCGGCATCCCCGGTCTGACCGCGACCCAGCTGGCGGGGCTGACCACCACCCAGCTCGGGGGCCTGGGGGCGACCGGCGTGGCGGCCCTGACCACCACCCAGCTTGGCAGCCTGGCGGCGACCCAGCTGGGCGGCCTGAGCGCGACGGGGCTGGCGGGGTTGACCGCCGGCCAACTGGCGGCGTTGTCGGTTTCCCAGCTCGGCGGCTTGACCTCGACCCAGCTCGGGGGGGTGAGTACGACCACCCTCGCCGGGTTGACCGCTACCGAAGTCGCGGCGCTCAGTACCACCCAGCTCGGCGGGGTGGCGGCGAACCAACTGGCGGCTCTCAACCTCACCCAGCTTGCCGCCCTCGCCCCGACGGGTATCGCGGCGCTGACCATCGTGCAGATCCGGGGCCTGACCCCGACTCAAGTGGGGGCGCTGAGCGCGCCCCAGTTCGGCGCCCTGGCCGCGACCCAAGTGGCGACGTTGACCGCCACTCAGCTTCCGGGACTGACCACCACCGAAATGGCGGCGCTGACCACCACTCAACTGGGCGGGCTGACGACGGCTCAGCTGGGGACGCTGAGTACGGCTCAGATTGGCGGTCTTTCCGCCACCGACCTCGCGGCGCTGACCACCACCCAAATCGCCGGACTCGTCACGACCGGAGTGGGGGCGCTGTCCACCACCCAGCTCGGCGCCTTGACCGTCCCTCAATTGGCGACGCTGTCTGCCGCCCAGGTTAGGGGGCTGACCGCCGCCCAGGTCGGGGCGCTGTCTACCACCCAGCTGGGCGGCCTGTCCGCCACCCAACTGTCGGCGCTGACCACCACCGCGGTGACGGGGTTGAGCGTCGCCGAGCTGGGGGCGCTCACCACCACCCAGCTGGGCGGCGTGACCCCGACCCAGGTGGCGGCGCTGACCCCAACCCAAATCGGCGGCCTGTCCGCGACCACGATCCTGGCGTTGACCCCCGCCCAGGCCACCGCGTTCACCCGGACCCAGGTGGCGGCCATGTCGACGGCCCAATTGTCGGCCATGCTGGCGGCGCTGTAGCCGACGCGGCCCGGAAACGCGAAAAGCCCCGGTTTCCCGGGGCTTTCTGGCTGGTCCGATTGGAGCGGGCGAAGGGATTCGAACCCTCGACCCCAACCTTGGCAATGGTCTGGCTGGGCGAATAAGATAATAAAATCAATAACTTAGTGAATGCGAATCCAGCGTGTGCATGATTTGTGCAATCTGTGGTGGTTGGCAATGCCCGCCACTCTCGTGATGCAGTTCTACCCAGATCAATGGTCGATGGCTACCGATGCCATCGAATATGGGCTGGAGATTCCCGAGAATCTTCAGCGATATACCTCTCGCCTGTTGCCAATTCGCACGACGAGAACGCAAAGGCGGTCATCTTCAATGCTGGCGATGATGCGGTAATCACCGACACGGTATTTCCAGAATTCCCCGAGTTCCGACCCTTTAAGAGCCTCACCGATACTCCGTGGGTTTTCAAGAGGCTGCACCCGATCATTCAAAAATCTGAGGATGCGTTGGGCTGTCTGCTGGTCCAGTTTGGCAAGGTTTTTTCGGGCAAGCCCAGAAAGCTCAATCGTCCAACCCATGAGCCTTCATCACTTCTTTGAGGGATACAGTGGTGCTTCTGCCAGCACGAACATCTTCCAATTCACGTTCAGCCATATAGATGTCCTCGAGATCGTCGAGGTGCTCCAAGATGGCTTCACGGGCATAGAATGTCTTGGTCCTGCCCGTGGCTTTTGCCAAGGCATCAAGGCGGGCTTCAACGTCGGCGGGGAGGCGGATTGCAAGCATCACTGTTGCCCCATATTTAGAGGTTATACCTGTATAGCACGGTGGGGGTTGGGTTCCAAGATGATAGCCACAGTGCCCCGATTCCATTGGATAAATCGCCTCGTTTAGAGTAAATACAGCCCCAGTTTTTCAAGCAGATTGCCCCCAATGAAATCGCCATCCGTATTTAATACCCCCGTTCAGCCACAGAAGCTCCAGCGCCCCGTCTTGATTGGTGATCTGTTCGAGACGGTGGGGCGGGGGCGCACTGTATGGACTGTCCGCAGATTGCTCAGCGGTCAAAACCTTCTAGCACAGGCTGAGATGTCTCAAGTCGATGGCGCGGGACGGCTCACCGTGAACATCGATGATCTATCGACGGAAATCCTGTTCAAGCGGATTAACGAAGCGGTCATCTAAAGGCATCCAGCAATCGCCACGAAGATTCCCGGGAATCTTGGATGGTGATGGCGCTGACGTCTTTCTGCAGAATCTCATTGGTGCGAGTTTGCCTCCTTGCGCGGACTGGCGTGGGTGGGAATCCCGCTGGCAAAACCACTCTGACCGGATTAAAATATACCACACTCAGTTGAGTGTTGGACACCATGGTCCCGGCGGCTTTCGTTTTCTGCGAACTTTGTTCATTCAAAAGCATGAGAGCGAAGAGTGATGTTTGATGTCGCAACAATATCGTTTGGTCTCAGCGTGGCATCGGCATTGTCATGCGTATTTGCATGGATTTTGTATCTAAATCAGAAGAGCACTCCAGGCACATCGACGATAGCAATTTCCAATACAATGTTTTTGGTTGGATTTGGGTTCGTGACTCTGCGCCCGTGGATTTCGGCACATTTATCATTTGTTGCTGCAAACGCGTGCATTTTCGTTGGATACGGACTTTTCTTACATTGCATCAGGCAATTTTATGGGTTCAGAAACATTCTCCGTTACATAATGGTGGCATTCGTTCTTTATATTGCCGAGTTCTCATACTTTTTCTATGTGGAAAACGCCTACAATATACGTCTATTCTTTTATCTAGCCACCCATGGCGTCATAATGATTTTCGCGTTCTTGATCATTATTAGAGGGCGCGGGGTTTTGCGTGTGAAATCGTATAAATCAGCAGCCATGTTTGTTGGGCTTTCGTCCATCGTTTCAATCATTGGTGCAATTTCGGCGCTAATAATATCTCCAGAAGGAGATGTTCTAAAAGGCTCAGCCATAAATTCCGCAGTTTTACTTGATCAATTTGTGTTTAATCTCGGGTGGACTTTTTCGTTCACATTGATGGTAAACGAGAGGATATATAATGAAAAACTTCAGGCAGAAAAAGCATTAATCCAATACGCCAGAACTCTCAAAGATTCCAACCGCGAGCTTGAGCAGTTCTCCTACGCAGTTTCACACGATATTCAAGAGCCTCTTCGCAATGTCGCCAGCTATGCCCAACTGATCCATAGACGATACAAGGGGCGTTTGGACGATAACGCAGACGAATTCATCGACTTTCTTGTCGGTGGTGTTCATCGAATGAAAGAAATGATCACAGATCTTCTCGAATATTCCCGAATTGATGGGACATCCGAGGCGTTCGAGGTCACCAATCTGAATGACGCCCTCACCGCAGCAATGATCAATCTCAAAGACCGCATCGCGGAGTCTGGCGCAAAAGTGGAAGCTGGTAATTTACCCAATGTCTATGGCGCTTCGCGTCAATTGGAGAGCCTGTTCCAAAATCTCGTCGGCAACGCCATCAAGTATCAACCCCCTGGGCAGACACCCATCATCCGGATTGAAGCACGAGCCAAAGATGACCTGTGGGAGGTTTCTGTTTCCGACAATGGGATCGGAATTGCCCCGGAATATTTGACCACGATTTTTGATCCATTCCGCAGGCTTCATACACGGGATCGGTATGAGGGAACTGGCGTCGGGTTATCCATTTGCAGACGGATTGTCGGTCGTCACGGCGGCAACATTTGGGTGGAACAGGGAGTTCCACAGGGAAGTGTGTTTAGATTCACCCTGCCCTCGGAAAAGGGCGCTTTCCATCTGGCTGACCAGCATCAACATGTTCCGTCCATATAGATCACTGGGGCGGTCATTTAAAATGGACTCTTAAGCACCCGCCACGAAGATTCCCGGGAATCTTGGTGACCATGACCATGACCCACCGACGACGCAAAATCCAGTGGGTCATCCATCGTCAATTGCTGCTAACCATCGGTGCCCGGAACAATTCACGAGCCAGATCAGAGTCATCTTGGTATATCTGAACGATAATTTCGGGAACCAAGTTGTCCAATATAGCACTGGCAGATCTAAAATCACCAGTATCGCACAAGATATTCTGAAGCGCATTTATCATCTGCCCAGCAATGTCATGTATGGCATGATGACGGTGGTTGTCATACTGAGGCACGGTTAATGCGAGTCGCTCTTCGTTTGCAAAGTGCTCTATCGTAAATTCAGCAAATTCTCGAACGCTACGTTGAGCAGCTTCAAGAAGCCGAGCCTCTACTGAGACGCAAACAGCGTCCAAAAGCCGGATGACTTCGCGATGCTCGGCATCAATAGCTGGCTGCCCGAGTGCCATGTTGTCAGCCCAATGCACTCGCATGTCACATACCGTTCATACTTCTAAAGTGGGAATTATAACCCTAAAGTAGCAGAATGTAAACGAGCGCCCCGAGATTTATGATGGCGAATTGTAACGGCTGTATTCGTATCGGGGATCAGGCGATGCCTTTATCGGGTTCAGAACACGCCACGAAGATTCCCGGGAATCTTGGCAACCATCATCAGACGACCTACGACGCAAAATCCAGTAGCTCGTCCATGGTCAATCGCATCCAACCATCGACGCCAGGATCGATCTCCAAATCCTCGGGCACCATGGTCGGCTTCAACGCCAGAAAAAATCCATCAGCAGATGGGGAGCCATATGCCTTCCATCCTCGTTCATGGATGATGGCGGCGATGAAATCCGGTGCCCCGGCATACGCCACAGCGATCCCATGGGAATCCTTGAAGGTGATGGTGCCGTCATAGG
>NZ_CAINTR010000074.1 GCF_903853455.1 uncultured Magnetospirillum sp. | reverse complement strand
GACAATTACCGTAATTGTCGCTGCACTTCCTTATTGCTGAGCAATGCTTGCTTGTGATAGCGGTATAGGTGCTACTCGACGGTGTCTCATACCGGTCATCCTAATTGTCGCTGACCGGCCACCGTAATTGTCGCGCGCCAACAAGAACGAACGCCCCTGACGAGGTTGAGCCATGCCCCTGCACCAGTTGACCCACACCGCGACCTTCGAGTTCGAGATCAACCTCGGCATCGCCACCTCGCTGCGCCGCCTGCTGGCGCGCGCCGCCGGCCTGCCCCGGCGCTGGAACGCTCAGCGGCTGCTGGACCTGGAAATGGCCATGCTCGACCACCGCGAACGCAGCGATCTCGGCTTTCGGAATTAATACGACAAGGGTGTGACGCGGCCGGGGCGTGGTTGCCCGAGCCCTGAGGCGCGCGCCTAACCAAGCCGCCATGAGCCCGGCTCATCGCGGCTTGTATTACGAGTGCGACGAGAACTGCTTGTCCACGTCGCGGATCAGGTCGATCCCCTGAAGCATCTCGGTCATCATGAAATCCGCCCGCTTGATCGGCCCGCCGGAATTGGGGCGCGGGAACATCTTGGCGAAGGCGCTCATCTTCACCGTCAGGCCGCACAAGGCGGCGCCGATGGTGACGTGGTAGCGCTCGATCATCCCCTTGACCGCGCGGAACTCCTCCTGGGTGATGTTTTCCCACATCTCGCGGGTGCGCTTGTCGAACACCTCCAGCCGCCCGGAAATGGAGGCGCTGATGGAGTTGATCACTTCCTCGATCATGTTGCAGGACTTCATCAGGTTGACGTTCTGCTTGAGCTGGAAGTGGCTGCGGATGGGGTTCATGGACTGGACGCAGGCGGTGAAATAGGGTTCCAGCCGGTCGAGGCAGTGCCGGAAATAGCTGAGCGACATGAAGGTGTCGCCGTAATCCTCGAGAAAGCGCGGCACGTCGAAGATGTCGATGTTCAGGCTCTGGGCCATGGTCTCCAGCCGCTGGCGCGCCTTCTTGATGTCGGGGTCGCGGAACAGCTTCATCAGGTCGTCGTAGGACTCGACGTGCACATCCTCGCCCGAATAGATCATCTTCATCAGCGGCCGGGTGAACATGATCATGTAGCGGGTCAGTTCCGACGCCTTCTCCGGCGACAGCTTCAGCGCGGCGTAGTCGTTGACCGGGATGCCGTGCTCGCGCAGCGAAATGCGCAACGAGTAGACGTCGTAGCTGGGCAACAGCGCCAGACGGCGGATGATGCCGAGATCGGGGTGAACCTGATCCACCGGCCAGCCGAACATGGCCGGCAAGGCCTCCACGTCCACCTGACCCGAGCCGGTCTGGATGTCGGAGAAAATCTCGACGGCGCTGCGCAGCCGCACGTTCTTGATCAGCTTCGCGGATTGAAGAGCCGGAGTCTGCAGCGGAATGATCGACAGCGGCAACACGAACATGGAATCCATGTCGCTGTCATTGATCGGTTTAAGTCCATCATCATCCGTCATTCGGATGGCACCCCCCAAAGTCGCCGCGCACATTCTGCCTGCTTTGACGCCGTGCGCAATGGGCAAGATGTATGCCCTGCCGCGCGGCCCTGTCGAGGAACGCGTCGCAATATGAGTACTTATTAATATGGAGCGGTTGTGCTAGCCTGTCCGGATCAGGAGTCCAGCGCTGCCGCGCGGCCCGGCCCATCGACCACAAAGCACGTAAACGCAATATGCCGACAAACCGTCCCGCGCCGGGAAAGCCTCCCCGGCATGTCCCGAACGCCATCCTCCGCCCTATACGGCGGCTGGCCCTGGCCGCCGCCATCGGCGTGGTGGCGGTCGGAACGGTCCTCGCCCAGGACATCCGCTTTTTCCAGATCGGAACCGGCCCGACCGCCGAAACCCGCTTCGCCTTCGGCGGCCTGCTCGCCAACGCCATCAGCAATCCGCCGGGCTCGCGCGACTGCGACAAGGGCGGATCATGCGGAGTACCGGGCATGGTGGCGGTGGCCAAATCCACCGGCGGTTCCGTCGCCAACATCGAGGCCATCGAGGCCAAGCGCCTGGATGCCGCCCTGGTCCAGTCCGACATCGCCTATTGGGCCTATCACGGCACCGGCCTCTACAAGGACAAGGGGGCGGCGAAGAATCTGCGCGCCATCGCCATGCTCTATCCCGAAAGCCTGCATCTGGTGGCCCGGCGCGACGCCCATATCCGATCGGTCCACGACCTCAAGGGCAAGCGGGTGTCGTTCGGCGGCAAGGAGTCCGGCGAGTTGGTGCATGGACGCCTGCTGCTGGCCGCCTTCGGCTTGACCGAGTCCCAGCTCAGGCTCAGCGCCCTGCCGCCGGGACCGGCCGCCGACGCCATGGCCGCCGGCACCCTGGACGCCATGCTGGTGATCGACGCCGACCCCGTCCCCATCCTGACCGAACTGGCCCAGCGGACCGCTGTCGACCTGGTTCCCATCGCCGGACCGGAGGCGGACAGGATGCGGGCGAAGTATCCCTTCCTCGGCGCCGCGACCATTCCCGCCGACACCTATGCCGGGCTCGCGACGGAGGTGAAGACGCTGGAGGTGGGGGTCATGCTGGTCACCGGCGCCAACCAGCCCTACGACCTGATCTACGGGGTGACCCGCGCGCTGTGGCATCCCAGCACCCAGATCCTGCTGACCGACAACCAGCCGCGCGGCAAGCTGTTCCGCCTGTCCGCCACCGAAATGGAACGCACCGGCATCCCGCTCCATGGCGGCGCCTCGGCCTATTATTTCGATGCCGGAGTGATTAAGTAGCGCCGTCCGAGGCGATGGCGGTGGCGGCGGCGGAGACGATGATGTCGCCGAACTCGCGCAGGAACACCGATCCCTTGACGGTCCGCTGGATCAGAACCGAGCGGCGGTCCTGTTCGTCCACCTTGCGCTTGACCAGACCGAACTCGGTCAGGCGGTCGAGCGCCCGGGTGATCGCCGGCTTGGAGATGTTGAGGGTGGCGGCCAGACCCCGCACCGTATGGGGCGGCGGGGTCAGGTAGACGGTCAGCAGCAGAGCCATCTGACGGGCAGACAGATCGGGAGCATCCCGACGCACGCTCTCGACAATGGCTCCCCGCCAAAGATCAAGCGCCTGCACTGCTTTCAGAGGAACGCCCATCACCCACTCATTCGTTGCGACGACGAAATCTTTTTAGCCGAGGCCGAGGCATCCGGCAATGGCCGTCATCATCCTGTGACGATTTGTCATGAAGTAATTTGAGCCGGGAACCGCTCGGCCACCACCGCGAACAGGGCGCGGAGCGCCATGGCCTCGCCGCCTTCGGGCCGGCCGGGGCGGGATGAACCATTCCACGCCATCACGTCGAGGTGAGCCCAGGCGATGCCGGCCGCGACGAATTCCTGCAGGAACAGGGCGGCGGTGATGGCGCCGGCATGGGGCGAATCGGACACGTTGGCGATGTCGGCGACCTTGCTGTCCAGCATGCGGCGGTAGGGCTTGTGCAACGGCAGCCGCCACAGGGGATCGCCCTCGGCCTCGCCCGCCCGCAGGATCTGGGCCGCCAGCCCCTCGTCGGGACTGAACAGCGCCGGCAGGTCGGCGCCCAAGGCGGTGCGCGCCGCCCCGGTCAGGGTGGCGATGTCGATCAGCAGCGCCGGCGCCTCGCCCGACGCCTCGGCCAGGGCGTCGCACAGGATCAGGCGGCCCTCGGCGTCGGTGTTGCCGACCTCGACGGTCAGCCCCTTGCGGGTGGCCAGCACGTCCAGCGGCCGCATGGCGTCGCCGGAGACGGCGTTCTCCACCGCCGGGACCAGCACCCGCAGCCGCAGGTTCAGCCGCGCCGCCATGATCATGGACGCCAGCCCCAGCACATGGGCGGCGCCGCCCATGTCCTTCTTCATCAGCTTCATGTTGGACGACGGCTTGAGGTCGAGGCCGCCGGAATCGAAACAAACTCCCTTGCCCACCAAGGTGACCTTGGGCGCCGCCGGGTCGCCCCAGACCAGGTCGATCAGGCGCGGCCGCCGATGACTGGCGGCGGCGCGGCCGACGGCGTGGATGGCGGGATAGTTTTCCGCCAGCAGGCCGTCGCCGACGATCACCCGGCAGGTGGCGCCGAACCGGGCCGCCAGATGCTCGGCGGCGGCGGCCAGTTCAGCCGGCCCCAAATCGGCGGCGGGGGTGTTGATCAGGTCGCGCGCCAGAACCGTTGCGTCATGGCAACGATTCACCTGGGCGCGGTCGGCGGCCAGGGGCCAGACCAGCTTGGGCCAATCACGGCCGGCGCGGCTTTTGTAGCGGTCATAGGAATAGGTCGCCAGCGACCAGGCCAGCGCCGCCCTTGTGGCGAGGCGGGTGTCGGGCTCCGGCGCCATGCGGTAGGCGCCCGGCGGCAACTTGGCCGGCAATTGGGCGAAAGCCCAGGGATCATCCTCCTCGGCCAGCCCGAACAGGACGGTGCCCAGCCGGCCGTCGCCATTGGGAACCAGGCAGACCGCGCCGGCCTCGGCGGTGAAGCCCACCGAGCCCACCCAGCCGCGCACCGTCTCCGGCTGCCCCGCCAGCCAGTCCGCCAGCCCCGCCTTGCGCAGGCCCACCAACTCGACCGCTTCCGCTCCCGCCTCGATCAGATGCTCCGGCACGGTCATTTCCTCCTATCCATTCCCACTTTCGTTAGACAATATTTCGCTTTCGCCGTCACCGGAGAATATAACATGGCTCTCACCCTGGTCATCGGCACCAAGCGTTTTTCATCATGGTCGCTGCGCCCCTGGCTGGCCCTCAAGACCGCCGGAATCGGTTTCGGCGAGATCGAGGTCACCCTGCGCCAACCCGACACCAAGGCGGAGATCCTCAAGCACTCGCCCTCGGGCAAGGTGCCGCTGCTGGAGGACGACGGCTTCAAGGTCTGGGACTCGCTGGCCATCTGCGACTATCTGGCCGAGCGCTTCCCCGCCGCGAAGCTGTGGCCCGACGACGTCCAGGCCCGCGCGGTGGCCCGCGCCGTCGCGGCCGAGATGCATTCGGGCTTCATGCCGCTCCGGCGCGACTGCCCCATGGACGTGCTGGCCGACACCCCCATGGCCGAGATCCCCGACGAGGTCACAGCCGACATGGCCCGCATCGACACCGCCTGGAACGATTGCCGCACCCGCTTCGGAGCCGGGGGGCCGTTCCTGTTCGGACGCTTCTCCATCGCCGACGCCATGTTCGCGCCGGTGGTCAGCCGCGTCCGCACCTATCACCTGCCGGTGAGTGCCGTGTCACGGGCCTATTGCGACGCGATCATGGCATTGCCGGCCATGCGGGAATGGGTGGAACGGGCGGCCTGATGGCCCATCGCCGCCGCGATTTCCTGCGCCGCCTCGCCGCCGCCCTCGCGGCGGCACCGATGATGCGGGCCGTCGCCGCCCAACCGGAGGAGGACGGCCCGGGAGACTTCTACGCCCGGGTCGGCCATCGGGTGTTCTTCGCCAACGGCCATCTGGACCTGAGCCCCACCGCCACGGCGGCGCTGGATCGCCAGATCGTCTGGCTGAAGCAACATCCCGATTATCGCATCATCCTGGAGGGACACACCGACGAGCACGGGACGCGGGAGTTCTCGTTGCCCTTGAGCGAACGCCGGGCCAAGGCGGTCGCGACCCACATGGCCGCCCGGGGCATTCCGTCCGAACGCATGACGGTCGTCGGCTACGGCAAGGAACGCCCCGCCGATCCTCGCCACACCGAAGCGGCCTGGGCCAGGAACCGCCGGGTCGATACCGTCCTCGAACCATCGTTTAAGGCGAATTCGCCATGATCCCACCATCGTCCTGACACCGAAGGCGAACAGCATGGATCCCATGAAGCCCCCCAACCGGGGGTGGGAGAACGTCCATGAAAATCCGTCTGCTCGCCACGGTCGCCCTGCTCAGCGTCGGCTTGAGCGGCTGCGTCATCGCCCCCTATGCCATGAGTGGCCCCACATGGTCCTCGCCGGATTACGGCGGCGCCTATTACCAGCCCGCTCCCACCTATTGGGTGACGTCGCCCACCTATGTCGTCCGGCCGGCCCCGCCGCCCCGCCCCCATTACCGCGAGGAGGGAGTGCCGCATCCCCAGCAGGCGGCGGCGCACCACCCCGACCGCCATCACGAGCAGGACGAGCGGAGCGAACGCCACATCGCCGGACGCTGACAGGTGAGGGCGAGACGAGCCTACCGCGCCGCCGTTGACGGTGACGACGGCGAGGGCGTGGGGGGAGCCGGCGGGGCCTTGAAATCGGGGGGACAACTGGAACGCTCCATCTTGCCCATTTCCTTGTCCGCCGCCTCCTTGGAGGACAGTTCCAGGAAGACATGACCTCCCCCCGGTGTGCTGCGGTCGGACACAGCCAAGGTGCCAAGAACGCCGAACAGGGCGCCGACGACAGCGCGGTTGGTGTTGGTCCCACCGGATACATAAGTCGTTTTCCCGGCTTCCGTGGTGAAGAACAGCACCGAGGTACCAGACGTCAGCTTGGTATGGATCTTCAGCGAGTGCTCACCGGGTGCGACATCAAACGCGGCCGCTTCGCCCTCACGGGACAGGCAGACGGGCTTGTCATCGAGATAAAGATTGGCGGGCGCCCGGTTAAAGATATCGTTCCCGGTGTGGTAGAAGATGACACGGGATTGTTCCGATCCCACGGAGGGATTCGGCAGCTCGAATTTCTGCCCCGCTGTGGCGCAGGCGCCAAGCATCATGACGGAAAGCAGGCAAATCCCCCGGAATGCACCCCTCATCGCCACCCCCCCCCCGCGTCATCACGATGCTTGCCGAAACCGGCCGCTCCAGCGCCTTGAAAGAAAAGGGCAGGCGCGAAATCCCGTCAAGATGGACGGACGTAATAGTAGCAAGGCGCGGACAGGCGATTGGGGTCAGAAACTCCGCCGCGCCCGTAGCGCCGCGGTGATGGTGCCGTCGTCCAGGTGGTCCAGTTCGCCACCCACCGGCACGCCATGGGCGAGGCCGGTGACCGACACGTCGCAATCGGCCAGCCGGTCGGCGACGTAGTGGGCGGTGGTCTGGCCCTCCACCGTGGCGGGGGTGGCCAGGATCACTTCCTTGACCGCCGGGTCGCGGGCGCGCTCCACCAGCCGGGCGATGCCGATATCCTCCGGCCCTACCCCGTCCAAGGCCGACAGCAACCCGCCCAGCACGGCGTAGCGGCCCTTGAAGCTGCCGGTGCGCTCCATGGCCCACAGCCCGGCCACGTCCTCGACCACGCAGAGCAGCGCGGCGTCGCGGCGAGGGTCGCAGCAGATGGCGCAGGGGTCGATGGTGTCGAAATTGCCGCAGACCGAGCAGGTCTTGACCTTGGCCGCCGCCTCGGTCATAGCCGCGCCCAGGGGGATCAGCAGGGTTTCCCGCCTTTCCACCAGACGCAGGGCGGCGCGCCGGGCCGAGCGCGGCCCCAGCCCCGGCAACCGCGAAAGGAGTTGTATCAGGCGCTCGATCTCGGGTCCGACCATTTTGGTTCCGTTATGTATGTCCCTCAGGCGCCGGGCGGGATGCGTTCCGCATCCCTTGGCTTTCGCCGCATGAGCGGCGCCGGCCTTTGGCCGCAACTCCTCGCCTCGGGCTCGTCGATTCGTGTCCCTCAATCGCCGGGCGGGATGCGGCCCTCACTCACCTCGTCACCCCCGCGAAAGCGGGGGTCCATGCCAGGCCAAAGCCTCGGCCCAGTCCTTGAGATTTCGCCGCCCGCCCCATGGATTGTCCGCTCCGCGTTCCCTTCGGCCCCCGCTTTCGCGGGAATGACGACAAGAGGGTGAACCCTCCTCAGAACGGCAGCTTGAACCCCTCGGGCAGGCTGAGGCCGCCGGTCAGCTTGGCCATTTCCTCCTGCATCAGGAGTTCGGCCTTGCCCTTGGCGTCGTTGAAGGCGGCCAGCAGCAGGTCTTCCAGCACCTCGACGTCGTCGGGAACCATCAGCGACTTGTCGATCTTGACCTTCTTCATCTCGAACTTGCCATTCAGCGTGACCTGGAGCATGCCGGCCCCGGCGGCGCCGGTGACCTCGATCTCCTGCATCTTGGCCTGCATCTCGGTCATCTTGGCCTGCATCTGCGAGGCCTGCTTCATCAAATTCCCAAGGTTCTTCATAGGTCTTCTTCTCCAGGAAACATCTCGCCGTCGAGCGACGGGTCGAAATACTCGGCCAGGGGTTCCGGCGGCGCCTCGGGCTCCAACTCGCGCACCGCCTCGATGGCGGCGTCGGGGAAGGCGGCCAGCACCGCCTTGACCAGGGGATGCTCGGCGGCGTCCTGACGGCGGCGCAGCTCGGCGCCGGCCTCCTGCTCGGTCAGGGTCGGCTGGGCCGGATCGGAGGAATTGAGCGACACCGTCCAGCGCCGGCCGGTCCATTCCGACAGCAGCCGCGCCACCTTGGGGGGAAGGTCGGCGTTGGCGGTGCCGTGCTGGCGCCACTCGATCCGACCGGCCTCGAACGACACCAGGTTGACCTGGGTGCGCAGCTGCATGGCGATGATGCCCTCGCGCTTGTCGGCGAACAGCGCCGCCACCTCGGCGAAGCCGGCGGGCATGGCCGGCAGTTGCACCGGCGGCGCCACGAAAGCCGGCTGCATCTTGAGAGCGGTGGCGCCGCCCCCCCCACCACCTATCCCACCGTTGCCGCCGGTATGATGGCCGGAGACCGCATCGGCCACGCCGCCGACAAAGCCGCTTCCTCCCCCGCCGCCACCGGGACCACGGGGCGCCGGCGGCGGGTTGGAGCGCAGTTGCTCCACCAGTTCGGCCGGGGTGGGCAACTCGGCGGCATAGGCGAGGCGCACCACCGCCATCTCGGCCGCCTGCAACGGATTGGGAGCGGAGCGGGTCTCGCCCAGGCCCTTCAGCAGCATCTGCCAAGCGCGGGTCAGGGCGGCCAGCGACAGCCCGTCGGCCATCTGGCGGCCCTTGACCCGCTCGGTCTCGGACACGGTGGTGGCGTCGGCGGCGTCGGGGGTGACCTTGAGCCGGGTCAGCCAGTGGACCAGCTCCAGCATGTCCTGCAACACCACCGCCGGGTCGGCGCCGGCGGCGTATTGGTCGGCGATCTGGTCCAGCGCCCCGGCCACCTCGCCCGTCATCACCGCGTCCAGCAGGTCGAAGACGCGGGCCCGGTCGGCCAGTCCCAGCATGTCGCGGACCTGGGCCTCGGACACCAGACCGGCGCCGTGGCTGATGGCCTGATCCAGCAGCGACAGGCCGTCGCGCACCGAACCGTCGGCGGCCCGCGCGATCAGCCTCAGGGCGGCGGGCTCGATCTCGGCCTGCTCCTTGACCGCGATGCCGGCGAAATGCTTGGCCAGCACGTCCATCTCGACCCGGCGCAGGTCGAAGCGCTGACAGCGCGACAGGACGGTGACCGGAATCTTGCGGATCTCGGTGGTGGCGAAGACGAATTTGACGTGCTCGGGCGGCTCTTCCAGGGTCTTCAGCAGGGCGTTGAACGCCGCCGTCGACAGCATGTGCACTTCGTCGATGATGTAGATCTTGAAGCGGGCCGAGGTCGGGCGATAGCGAACGCTCTCGATCAGCTCGCGGATGCCATCGACGCCGGTGCGGCTGGCGGCGTCCATCTCCAGCACATCGACGTGGCGGTCCTCGGCGATGGCGCGGCAATGCTCGCACACGCCGCAGGGGTCGATGGTGGGGCCGCCCTTGCCGTCGAGCCCGACGCAATTCAGCGCCCGCGCGATGATGCGGGCGGTGGTGGTCTTGCCGACACCGCGCACGCCCGTGAGCACGAAGGCATGGGCCAGTCGCCCGCTCTGGATGGCGTTGGACAGGGTGCGCACCAGCGCGTCCTGCCCGATCAGGCCGGAAAAGTCGGTCGGCCGGTATTTGCGGGCCAGAACGCGGTAGGGAGCGGGGGCGGGGCTGTCACTCATGGCGGCAGGATATATCGCGCCGCCGGAGATGCAAAGGGCGCTGACCGTAATGCCCCTCTCCCTTGAGGGAGAGGGTGGCCCGAAGGGTCGGGTGAGGGGGGAGTGGGTCCGCCCCGGCGACGGTTCCGGAGACGCAATTCCCCCTCACCCCGGCCCTCTCCCTCGAGGGAGAGGGGGAAGCCCAACGAGCGTTGGCGATTGAGGCTATGAACAGAAGAGAAGGTGGGAGATCGGACAGCGACCCGAACCGGAAATCGTTACGGCTGCTTCCTTCCGGACCTGACCGGGTTGGCGAACGATCCGTCCACCGCCGATCTCCCGCCGGGAAAATACGGAGTCCCGCCCCTCCATTGCAAGCTTTAGCTTGAGTGAAGGCTGTGGAAAATGGCCTTTTTCCCTCGTCATTCCCGCGAAAGCGGGAATCCAGGCCTCCGCGCAACAAGCTTTCCACGGCGAATTCATCGCCGCCCCCACCATGGACTCCCGCTTTCGCGGGAGTGACGAGGGGGATCACGGAAGGGCGGGCATTATTCGATTCCGAAGGTCTGGCCCAGGAATTTGAGCGCCAACTGGGCGCCGGGACCGTCGATGCCGTGGCCGAGGCCGGGGCGCAGCTCGGTCAGCACCGGCACCCCCACCCGTGCCAGGGCCTGCTCCGCCGCCGGCAGGCTGGCGGGATTGACCACCTCGTCATCCTCGCCATGGATCAGCAGCACCCGTGGCCGGGCGGTAATCTCGCCGGCCAGCGCGGCGGCATCCACCAGGGCGCCGGAGAAGCCCACCACCGCCGCCGGCGCCTTGGCGCGGCGTAAGCCCACATGCAGCGCCATCATGGTTCCCTGGCTGAACCCCACCAGCGCCAGGTCGGAATCGCTTACGCCCCACAGGGCCAACTGCTCGTCGATGAAGGCGTCGAGGATAGGCGCGGTCTCGCGCACGCCGGCGGCGATCACCTCGGGAGCGCGGTCCTGCAGGCTGAACCACTGGCGGCCGAACGGCGCCAGGTCGAAGGCCTGGGGCGCGTCGGGGGCGACGAAGGCGGCATCGGGCAGGATGCCGGCGAAGAACGGGGCCAGCTCGATCAGGTCGCTGCCATCGACGCCGACGCCGTGCAGCAGCACCACCAGCTGCGCCGCCGGACCGCCGGAGGCGGGTTCGACGGTATGAACGGTCAGGGCGGGGGAACCGGACAGCCCGACGGTGGGTTTGGACGGCATGGGAGCTCCTGTCGGATTAGAATCAGTCAATCAATATGGTATGGTCTTGCCTCGGCACCAACCCAAACATTCACATTCCATTGATAATTACCCGCTTTGCCCCCAGCCCCACCGGCGAGCTGCATCTCGGCCACGCCCATTCCGCCCTGTTCGCCGAGGCCGAGGCGAGGCGGGCCGGCGGCCGCTTCCTGCTGCGCATCGAAGATATCGACACCACCCGCTGCCGCCCGGCCTTCACCGCCGCCATCCTGGCCGATCTGGCATGGCTGGGGCTGACCTGGGAGAGTCCGGTGCGGCACCAGTCCGAGCATTTCGACGATTACCGCGCCGCCCTGGCCCGGCTAGAGCAGGCGGGGCTGCTCTATCCCTGTTTCTGCACCCGCGCGGATGTCGCCCAGGCCGGCAACGCCCCCCACGGACCCGACGGGCCATTGTACCCGGGAACCTGCCGGATGCTGTCGGCCGCCGAACGGGCCGAGCGCCCGGAGTCCGGCCTCGCCCATGCCCTGCGGCTGGACATGGGCGAGGCGGTCCGCCGCGCCGGGCGGCTGAGTTGGCACGACCGCGCCGCCGGCCGGGTGGAGGCCCGCCCCGATCTGTTCGGCGACGTGGTGCTGGCCCGCAAGGACACGCCCACCAGCTATCATCTGGCGGTCACCGTCGACGACGCTCTGCAAGGGGTGACCCTGGTGACGCGCGGCGAGGACCTGTTCGCCGCCACCCATGTCCACCGCCTGCTGCAAGCCCTGCTGGATCTGCCGGTGCCGGCCTATGCCCACCACCGCCTGCTCACCGACGCCCACGGCCGCCGCTTCGCCAAGCGCGACCGCTCGCTGACGCTGCGGGCTCTGCGCGAAGCGGGAAAATCGCCGGCCGAAGTGCGGGAGATGGCGGGGTTCTAACCCTTGCGCGACAGGACGAACAGGCCCTGATCGGCGAACAGGTTGGCGATGCCCTCGCAATTGGGCAGCGGCAGCACCTTGCCCTCGCGGTCCAGGGCGATGCTCTTGTCCACGGTGATGCCGAGGCCGCGACACAGGGTGAGGAAGTCGCGGATGGTGCAGAAATGGATGTTGGGGGTGTCGTACCACTCATAGGCCATGGTGTCGGTCACCGGCATGGAACCGCGCAGCAGCAGATGCGTCCGCACCCGCCAATGGCCGAAATTGGGAAACGACACGATGGCGCGGCGGCCGATGCGCAACATGTTGGCCAGCACCGTCTTGGGCTCGTAGGTGGCCTGGAGGGTCTGGCTGAGGATGACGTAGTCGAACGCCCCCGAGGGATAGTCCTTGAGGTCGGTGTCGGCGTCGCCCTGGATCACCGACAGGCCGTGCGACACCGCCGCCGACACCCCGGCCATGGACAGCTCGATGCCGCGCCCGTCCACATTCTTGGTCCGCCCCAGCCAATCCAGCAGGGCGCCCTCGCCGCAGCCGACGTCCAGCACCCGCGAGCCCGGCTCGACCATGTCGGCGATCAACCGGAGATCGACGCGCAGATTGCCGTTGGACATCATCATCATCATTCTCGCGCTCCTCCGGAGCGACGGGGCATCATCATCGCCGCCCCCCCCTTGCCGGGCGGCAGGCCGCGATGGGCGGCGGCGCCTTCGAGGAATCCGGTCAGGGCGGCGTGGAATTCCGGCTCGTCCAGCAGGAAGGCGTCATGGCCCTTGTCCGACTTGATCTCGACGAAGCTGACATTGGCCGCCACCGCGTTGAGGGCCTGGACCACGGCGCGGCTTTCCGAGGTGGGAAACAGCCAGTCGCTGGTGAACGAGATCACGCAAAAACGGGTGCGGGTGCCGCGAAAGGCGTTGGCCAGGGTGCCGCCATTCTCGGCCGCCAGGTCGAAGTAATCCATGGCGCGGGTGATATAGAGGTAGGAATTGGCGTCGAAGCGATCGACGAAGGTCGATCCCTGGTGGCGCAGATAGCTTTCCACCTGGAAATCGGCGTCGAAACCATAGGCCACCGTGTCGCGATTCTGGAGATTGCGGCCGAACTTCTGATGCAGCGCCGGCTCGGACAGATAGGTGATGTGCGCCGCCATGCGCGCCACCGCCAGACCGCGATGGGGGCGCTTGCCCTCCAGCAGGTAATTGCCGTCGCACCAGTCGGGATCGGCGACGATGGCTTGGCGCCCGACCTCGTGGAAGGCGATGTTCTGGGCCGAATGCCGCGCCGCCGCCGCGATGGGAATGGCCGAGAACACCCGGTCGGGGTAGTTCTGCGCCCATTCCAGCACCTGCATGCCGCCCATGGAACCGCCGACCACGCAGAACAGCTGACCGATGCCGAGATAATCCACCAGCCGCGCCTGAACCTGAACCATGTCGCCGATGGTGATCACCGGAAAGGACAGCCCCCAGGGCTGGCCGGTGGCCGGGTTGACATCCGCCGGCCCGGTGGTGCCCATGCAGCCGCCCAGCACGTTGGAGCAGATCAGGAAATAGCGGTCGGTGTCGAACACCCGGCCCGGTCCCACCAACTCGCTCCACCAGCCCGGCTTGCCGGTGATGGGGTGAGGGTCGGCCACATAGTGGTCGCCGGTCAGGGCGTGGCAGATCAGGATGGCGTTGGACTTGTCGGCGTTGAGCCGGCCATAGGTCTGGTAGGCGACGGTGATCGGCCCCAGCTCGACCCCGCAATCCAGCCGAATCGGCCGGTCGCGCCCCAGCTCGACCTTGAGGTCGGGGGTGGCGGATGAAGCGGGAAGGGCTGGCTCGGACACGGTCATGGGCTCGCTTGTCAAAAGCGGGGAGACGATTAGCTATGGTCGAAGGCCGGGACTGTCAACGTTTTCTTTGATTTCCGGACGCTGCCGAACTACACCTAAACCCCCTTGGATTGCGTTTTCGGATCACAGCCGGTTGCCCATGAGCCAGGACAGCGCCAACCTCGAACAGCTCCGCCGCGAGATCGATCGTATCGACGATTCGATCCACGACCTGCTGATGCAGCGGTCGGCGGTGGTGGAGAGCATCGCCGCCGCCAAGCCGGCCGGCAGCATCTCGCTGCGCCCGGCGCGCGAGGCCATGGTCCTGCGCCGTCTGCTGGGGCGCCATCACGGCGTGTTCCCCAAGATGGCGCTGGTCCGCATCTGGCGCGAGATCATGGGCGCCTTCTCGGTGCTGCAGGGCGGCATCACGGTCGCGGTGCACGCCGTCGGCCGCAGCACCGCCAGCATCGAGATGGCCCGCAATCATTTTGGCCTGGTGGCGCCGCTGCACGTCTACCGCAGCGCCGGCCAGGTGGTGCGCGCCGTCGCCGACGGCCATGCCTCGGTCGGCGTGATCCCGCTGACCCCCGGCACCGAGATCGCCGACGAGGCCGAGCCGTGGTGGGCCAGCCTGACCGTGGGCAGCGGCGAGCCGCCCCGCGTGGTGGCGCGCCTGCCTTTCGCCGGTGTCGCCCCGGTCAAGGGTTCGCCCGAACCGCCCCAGGCGCTGGCGATCGCCTGCCGCGACCACGACGAGAGCGGCGACGACCGCACCGTGCTGGTGCTGGAGACCGGCCCCGATGTCAGCCGCGACCGCCTGCGCGCCGTGCTGTCGGCCGGCGGGCTGGAACCGGCCGATTTGCTCGCCATCTACCGCCACGGCGGCGTCTGGCTGCATCTGGTGGAGATTCTCGGCCACGTCACCGCCGCCGATCCGCGCCTGACCATGCTGGTGGCCCCCAAGGACCCCATCAGCCACGTTTCGGTGATCGGCGGCTACGCCACCCCGTTGGCACCCGAATCCCTCGTCTGACCCTCGTTTTCCCGTTGTATCAGGAGTCTTAGCCCGTGACCGCTCCCGCGCCCCGCCCCGGCATCATGGATATCCGCCCCTATGTGGGCGGCGAATCCGCCATCGAAGGCGTCAGCCGTACCGTCAAACTGTCCTCCAACGAAGGCGCCCTGGGGCCGAGCCCCAAGGCCATGGAGGCGGTGCGCGCCATGACGGCCGAGATGCACCGCTATCCCGACGGCGGCGCCGAGCAACTGCGCCAGGCCATCGCGGCGCGCTACGACCTCGACGCCAACCGCATCGTCTGCGGCGCCGGCTCGGACGAGCTGCTGGGCATCTTGTGCCGCGCCTTTGCCGGCCCCGGCGACGAGGTGCTGTACTCGGCCCACGGCTTCCTGATGTACTCCATCGCCTCCAAGGCCTGTGGCGCCACTCCGGTCACCGCCCCCGAGGTGGAGCTGACCGCCAATGTGGACAATCTGCTGAAGGCGGTGACGCCCCGGACCAAGATCGTCTTCCTGGCCAATCCCAACAATCCCACCGGCACCTATCTGCCGGCGACGGAGGTCGAGCGCCTGCGCGCCGGCCTGCCCGCCCATGTGCTGCTGGTGATCGACGCCGCCTATGCCGAGTTCGTGACCCGCAACGACTTCACCTCGGGCCTGGAACTGGTGGATTCCGGCGACAACACCGTGGTCTGTCGCACCTTCTCCAAGATGTTCGCCCTGGGCGGCCTGCGCCTGGGCTGGGCCTATGGCCCGGAAAACGTGGTGGGGGTGTTGAACCGGGTGCGCAATCCCTTCAATGTCAGCTCGGCGGCCCTGGCGGCCGGTCTGGCGGCGTTCGAGGACACCGACTACGCCGATCTGTGCAAGCGCCACAACGACTACTGGCTGCCCTGGCTGAGCGGGAAGATCGCCGCCCTGGGCCTTCAGGTGGTCCCCAGCGTCGGCAACTTCGTCCTGGTGCGCTTCCCCGCCACCGCCGGCAAGGATGCCGCCAGCGCCGACAAATTCCTGCGCTCCAGGGGCGTCATCGTCCGTGCCGTGGCGGCCTATGGCCTGGGCGATTGCCTGCGTATCACCATCGGCACCGGCGAGGAGAACCAGGTGGTGGTCGACACCCTGACGGAGTTCGTCAAGGGATGACCAATCAACCGATCTTTGACACCGTCTGCTTCGTCGGCATCGGTCATATCTGCTCGTCGCTGGCCTGGGCGATCCGCAAGCATGGTCTGGCCAACCGGCTGGTAGCGCTGGAAATCGACGAGGCGGCACGGCGGACCGCGCTGGAGATCGGCGTGGTCGACGCAGCCTTCGGCGACGCCGCCGAGGCATTGAAGGGCGCCGGTCTCGTGGTCTGCGGCGTGCCGGTGGGCGCCATGGAGGAGGTGGGCCGCGCCATCGGCCCCCACCTGGAGCCTGGCACCATCGTCACCGACACCGGTTCGGTCAAGCTGGCGGTGGTGCGCGACCTGGGGCCGCACATCCCCGAAGGCGTCCACTTCATCCCCGGCCATCCCATCGCCGGCACCGAGCATTCCGGCCCGACCAGCGGCTTCGCCGAGTTGTTCGAGGGCCGCTGGCACATTCTGACGCCGCTGCCCGGCACCGACGAGACCGCGCTGGCCAAGCTGTCCGAGTTGTGGCGGCGGGTCGGCGCCCAGTTGGAGGTCATGGACCCCCACCACCACGACAAGGTGCTGGCCATCACCTCCCATCTGCCGCATCTGATCGCCTACACCATCGTCGGCACCGCCAACGACCTGGAAGGCCATATGCAGCAGGAGGTGATCAAGTTCTCGGCCTCGGGCTTCCGCGACTTCACCCGCATCGCCGCCTCGGACCCGATCATGTGGCGCGACGTCTTCCTCAACAACCGCGAAGCGGTGCTGGAGGTCCTCCAGCGCTTCACCGAGGATCTGACCGCGTTGCAACGGGCCATCCGCTGGGGCGAGGGCGAGGTGCTGCAAAAGCATTTCACCGAGACCCGCGCCATCCGCCGCGCCATCATCGACGCCAAGCAGGCTTAATTGTTTGTCCCTCAATCGCCGGGCGGGCGCCTCGCCCGCTCACGGAGAGGAATAGCCCCATGTCGCGTCATATCACCGGTCTCGACCATGTCATCCTGGCGGTGCGCGACCTCGACGCCGCCTCGGAGACCTTCCGGCGGCTGGGCTTCACCCTGTCGGCGCGGGGAGAGCATGCCGAATGGGGCACCGCCAATCGCTGCCTGATGTTCGGCAATGATTACATCGAGCTGTTGGCGGCGGAGGGCGAGGGCGAGCCGGCGGAGCGGCTGCGCGCCTTCACCCAGACGCGGGAAGGGCTGATGGGGCTGGTGTTCGGCAGTGCCGACGCCGCTGCCGACGCCGCCCGCCTGGGACTGGAACCGCCCGGCAGCCTCAGCCGCACCATCCCCACCCAAGACGGACCGCGACTGGCCCGCTTCGTCGCCGGGGTGCTGCCACCCGACACCACGCCGGGAGTGCCTTCGTTCCTGTGCCAGCACCTGACGCCGGAGCTGCTGCGCCAACCCGGCTGGACCGACCATGCCAACACCGCCGCCGCCATCGCCTCGGTCACCGCCCTGGTGGCCGATCCGGTCGGGCTGATGGCGGCTTGGGACCGCCTGATCGGACCGGCCGCCGCCACCGCCACCGACGAGACCGTGACGGTCCACAGCGGCCGAGGCCTGGTGTTCCTGTGCCGGCCCGACGACCTCGACCAGTTGCATCCCGAAGCCGAGGACGAACCCGTTCCGCCGCCGCCGGCCCTGGTGGCCATGACCGTTACCGTAGCCAGCACCGACATCGCGGCGAGGGTGCTGCGGGCCAACGGCGTTCCCCACAGCCGCGATCCCGACGGCACGCTGCGCGTCGCCGCCGCGGATGCCTGCGGCGTCTTCATCGAGATGGTGGCGTAGCCAGGCCCTTGCCGCCGGCATTGGCCGTCACGGCGGCGCGAAGGATCTGGCCGATGCCGTCGGTGGCTCCGGCGGCGATGTCGCTGGCCAGCGAGCCCCAAGGGCCGGCCAGCCGCCCCTTGGGCACCGGCCCCTGCTGCGACGAAGTGCCGAGATCCTCGCCGCTCCGGCTGGTCACCGTCCAGGCCACCGCCAGCATCTCCTCGCCGGGACGACCGGGCGACAGGGTCACTTGCCCGCGCAGCAGGAAGTCGGCCGGCGCCTCGCCATCCACCACCGTAAGGCCGTCGCGCTTGAGCATGGTCCGCATGGCCGTGGCCAGGGCAGTGTCGCCGTCGCCCGGCAGCCCCGTCAGCGGCAGCAGCCGGATCACCGGCGCCACCACTCCGGCGGCCGTCTTGGGACCGTCGCCGTGCAGCGGCCCCGTCAGCTTGTCCACCACTTCGGCGGCGATAAGGTCGATGGTCTTGGGGGTGGCCCGCGCCCAAGGTCCCGCCGGGACCTTCTGCTCCAGCCCCCCCAGGGCCTCGCCGCCCGAACGGGCCAGCGTCCAGGTCAGCACGGTCGCACCGGCGGCGGGCTCGGCCCTGGCGCTGAGCACCCAGGCGCCGGGCACCACCGCGCGGGTGGAGGCGGGAATCTCCTCCTCCAGCAGGCGGCGCACGATGGCGGCTGCCAACTGGGCCGAGCGCGGCGACTCGTCCAGCGGCCGGACCTCGACGCCGCGCGCCGCCGCCGGGGCCAGCGCCAGATTGGTGCCCTCGTGGCGGAACGGCTGGGGAATGTCGCCGCAGGCCGCCAGCAGCAGCAAAAGCGGCAGGAGAACCGACATGGCTATGAATTTATTCATTGCCATGGAGTTGCGGGCAAAGCCCGGCGCGCCCCATGGCGCGAAAGCCAAGGCGAACGGAGTTCGCCGCCCGGCGCTTGAGGGGCAAAAAAGGCTCTCATCGGTCCAGCAGGATCGCCGAGAGTTGGCGGCCGTAATCGGGCTCGCCCCGCAGCGTGGTGCGGCGATAGCTGAAGAAGCGTGCCTCGTCGCGACAGGTGTCGGCCGGCACCCGCGTCACGTCGATCACGCCCAGCCGGGCCAGCTTGCGCGAGATGTAGCCGGGCAGGTCGAACAGGGCGTGACCGGGCCGGGACGACGGCGCGAAGAAGTCGATGTTGTGGGCGTCTTCCGCCAGGAAGGGATCAGGGAATTCCGGCCCGACCTCGTAGGAGCGGTGGCCGATGCACGGCCCGATGGCGGCGACCATGTTGGCGGTCTTGCCGCCCAGTTCGACCATGGCCTTGACGGTGTTGTCCAGCACGCCGCCCAGGGCGCCCTTCCAGCCGGCATGGGCCGCCGCCACCACGCCGCCCTTGCCGTCGGCCAGCAGCACCGGCGCGCAATCGGCGGTGAGGATGCCGAGAGCGATGCCGGGGCGGTTGGTGACCATGGCGTCGGCGGTGGGCGACTGCCCCGCCGGCCAGGCTTCGGTGACCACCACCACGTCGGCCGTATGGGCCTGGTACAGCGTCGCCAGCGATTCCACCGGCAGGTCCATCATGGCCATGGCGCGGCCCCGGTTCTCCCGCACCGCTGCCGGGTCGTCCTTGGATCCCGGGCCGCAGTTCAGCGAGCCGTAGAGGCCCTGCGACACGCCGCCTTCACGGGTGAAGAACCCATGGCGGATGCGGTTGAAATCGTTCAAGGCGGACAGGGTGATCATGGGGCTTAGGCATCCAGACCGGGAGGAGTGGGCAAATCGGGGCTTGCCAGGGCGAGAACCTGGAACAGGGTGCCCATTTCACCGGGATCGATCAAGCGGCGCGCGCGGCCGGCGATGTCGGCGGCCTGATCCGGGGTGGCGTTGCGCATCAGCATGACGGTACGCTCCTCGATCCCCAGACGCAGCAGCCAGCGGCCCTGCGACACCGGGCCATGCGCCGCCGCTCCCGCCCCGGCGCCGGCCTCGGCCAGGGCCTGGAAGTCCACATGGGCGGTCAGATCCACATGGCCGGGATCGGCCAAGGCCGGATGATAGCGGTGGCTTCGCACCGCCTGCAAACTGTCGCCGGCGCCGCTGGCGGGCGGGCCGTAATCGACGATCAGGGCGGCGCCGGGGCTGGTCGCCAGCCGCTGGCCGATGGCGGCGGCCAGGGCGCGGCCGGGCTCGCAGATCTCGGCGACGGCCCCAATGGGCGCCGCCAGGACCTCAGGCGCCAGGGCGGGCGACACCACCACGTCCCCGGCGACGAAGACGAAGCCGCCGGCCTCGTCGAGGCCGATCTTGCGCTCGACCCAGCCGTCCGGCCGTTTCTCGTACTGGCGGATGGGCAGGGCGTCGAACAGCTCGTTGGCCACCAGCAGCAGCGGCCCCTCGGGCAGGTCCTCGAACCGCTCCAGCCAGGTGACCTTGTCCTGGGCCAGGGTCTGGGCCTGCCGGTTGCGTAAAGCCGGGCTGGTCTCGATCAGATAAGCCTCGATGGCGGCGGCGAAGGCCGGAAGGGTCCGGGCGGCACGCAGCAGATCGGCCATCAGGGTGCCGCGTCCCGGCCCGATCTCGGCCAGCACCACCCGCGCCGGCGCGCCCATGGACTGCCAGACGATGGCGCCCCACAGCCCGATCAACTCGCCGAACATCTGGCTGATCTCGGGGGCGGTGGTGAAGTCGCCGCCGGCCCCGAACGGATCGCGGCCCATGTAGTAGCCGTATTGGGGATGGCCCAGCGCCTCGGCCATGAACACATCGACACCCATGGGGCCGTCGGCCCGGATGCGCTCGGCGAGGAGGGCCGCCAGACTCATCCGGCCGCCTTGGGCTGATGGCTACGCCAAGCCCAGGCCAGCAGCACCAGCCCCACCACCACCTGGGGGATGGACAGCAACTGGCCCATGGTGGCGCCGCCCCACAGGAAACCCAGATGGGCGTCGGGCTGACGGAAGAACTCGCCGGTGATGCGGGCGATGCCGTAGCCGGCCAGGAACACCCCCGACAGCGCCCCAAAGCGGTTGCGGATGTCGGTGAAGCGCCACAGCAGCATCATGACGGTGAACAGCACCAAGCCTTCCAGACCGGCCTCGTACAACTGGCTGGGATGGCGGGGCAGCGGCCCGCCATGGGGAAACACCATGGCCAGCTCGGCGTCGGGGGCGATGCGGCCGAACAGCTCGCCATTGACGAAATTGGCGATGCGGCCGAAGAACAGGCCGATGGGCACGACGCAGCAGATCACGTCGCCCACCTGGAACAGGTTGCGGCCGCGCAGCCGCGAAAACAGGATAATGGCGCCGATCACCCCCAGGGCGCCGCCGTGAAACGACATGCCGCCCTGCCAGACCATGGGGATTTCCAGCGGATTGGCCAGGTAATACAGCGGCTTGTAGAACAGCACGTAGCCTAGCCGTCCACCCAGCACCACCCCCAGGGTGGCCCAGACCAGGAAGTCATCGACCTCCATCTCGGTCAGGGCGTGGGGCGGCCGGGCCACCAGGAACTTGACCACCCGCCAGCCCAGCATCAGCCCGGTGATATAGGCCAGGGCATACCAACGGATGGCGAAAGGCCCCAATTGCAGGGCGACGGGGTCGATCTGGGGATAGACGAGGGAGAACAGCATCAGCGATACGGGTCCGAGGCCGAGAGAAACCGCTTCACATAGGTTTCCACTCCCTCCTCCAGCGTGGTGAAGGGCTTGGAATAGCCGGCCTGACGCAGCCGGTCCATCTTGGCCTGGGTGAAGTACTGGTACTTGTCACGGATCTCGATGGGAGTATCGCGGAACTTGATCTGCGGCTCGCGCCCCACCGCCCGATAAACCGCGTTGGCCAGGTCGAGGAACGAGCGCGCCTTGCCGGTGCCCACGTTGAACACGCCGTTGACGGCGGGATTCTCCAGCAGCCACATCATCACGTCGACCACGTCGTCGATCCAGATGAAGTCGCGCAGCTGACCACCATCGGGATATTTGGGATTGTGCGACCGGAACAGCTGATAGGCGGCGGCCTTCTCGGCATGGGGATAGACCTGGGCCACCACGCTCTGCTGGTTGCCCTTGTGGTATTCGTTGGGTCCGTAGACGTTGAAGAACTTCAACCCGGCCCATTGCGGCGGCCGCCGCGACCCGACCGAAACCTTGCGCGCCACCCGGCGGTCGAACAGCTGCTTGGACCAGCCATAGGCGTTCAGCGGTCGCAGCTTGGCCAGATGCTCCATGGAGCAGTCGTCGTCGAACCCCTGGGCGCCGTCGCCATAGGTCGCCGCCGACGAGGCGTAGATGAAGCGCACGTTGTTCAGCGCGCACCACTTCCACAGCGCCAGCGACAACGAGAAATTGTTGGCCAGGATCTTGTCGGCGTCGGTCTCGGTGGTGGCCGAGATGGCGCCCATGTGGAACACCACCTCCATGTTCTTGCGATTGGCTTCGAGGAAGTCGAACAACTGCTCGGGATGGACGATGTCGGCCAGCTCGCGCTTGGCGATGTTGCGCCACTTGTCGTTGGAACGCAGCCGGTCGCAGACCACCAGCTTGCCGGCGCCCCGCTCTTCCAAGGCCGCCAGGATGTTGGACCCGATGAAGCCGGCGCCGCCGGTAACGAGGATCATCGCACTCTCCGCCAGATGGAACCGCCTCGGTTATAGGCCGGCCCGGCGGCCCCGGCAAGCGGGGAGCGAAATCCCTCGCCCGCTTGCGGGAGAGGGTGGCGAGGCGAAGCCGAGCCGGGTGAGGGCGCGTCTGTTTGAGCCAAAGGCCCTCACCGTCCCACCGCTTTCGCGGCGGGCCCCTTCCTCTCCCGCAAGCGGGCGAGGAGCAGAACGAAAGCGTCAGTGCGCGAAGATGTCCTCGGCATCCCAGCCGGCCAGGTCGAGGTCGGCCCGGTCAGGCAGGAAGCGGAAGCAGGATTCGGCCAGGGCGCGGCGCCCCTCGCGGTCCAGCAGCACGTCCAGCCTGTCCTTCAACTGGTGAAGATACAGCACGTCCGAGGCGGCATAGGCCAACTGGTCGGCGCTCAGGGTGGGCGCGCCCCAATCGGAGCTTTGCTGGAGCTTGGACAGGTCGACCCCCAGGAACTCCTTGCACAGCGTCTTGAGGCTGTGGCTTTCGGTGTTGGTGCGGGTCAGCCGCGAGGCGATCTTGGTGCAGTAGACCGGCTCGCAGCGCACGCCGAAATAGCGGTGGATCTGGGCGACGTCGAAGCGGGCGAAGTGGAACAGCTTCACCACCTTGGGATCGGCGAACAGCTTGGTCAGATTGGGAGCGTCCCACTTCGGCTGGGGGAAGTGGACCACATGGGCGTCGCCGTCGCCGGCCGACAACTGGACCACGCACAGGCGGTCGCGCTGAAGGTTGAGGCCCATGGTTTCGGAGTCGATGGCGACCACGGCACCAAGGTTCACGTCGGCGGGGAGATCGTTGATGTGATAGTGAACGGTCATGTGCGGCTCCTGTATTGCCCTGGCTGGGCTGGCGGTGCCGCGTCCGTTGTCTCCACCTCTCCCCCCGCGTGAACGGGGGGAGGGAGATGGTGCCCAGGAGAAGACTCGAACTTCCACGACATCACTGCCACACGGACCTGAACCGTGCGCGTCTACCAATTCCGCCACCTGGGCAGGTAGCCTACGAACGGCCGAGCCGTCCGAGGCGCGAAGAAATAGGCGAGCCCGCCCGCCATGTCAACGAAGATTTCGCGATCAATTCAGCTTTTTGCCAGCCCGGCCTTTACACGATTCGGCGTTATGGGCTAGCTTCCTACCCGAATGTGGGGGACGGCGAAGCGCTGTTCCGTCGACTCATAGGGAGGCAAGCTGATGGCTCGGCGTCTGGTCACGGTATTCGGGGGATCGGGTTTCATCGGCCGGACGCTGGTGCGTCGGCTGGCGGCGCAAGGTTGGGTGGTCCGCGCGGCGGTCCGCGACCCCACCGCCGCCGAATTTCTGAAGCCCATGGGCGACGTGGGACAGGTGACGCCGCTGCGCGCCGACATCACCGACCCCGCCGCCGTCACCATGGCGGTGGCCGGCGCCGACGCCGTGGTCAATCTGGTGGGCATTCTCTATGAGCGCGGCTCGCGCAGCTTCGAGGCCGTCCACGTCAAGGGCGCCGCCAACGTCGCCGCCGCCGCCAAGGCCGCCGGCATCACCAAGCTGGTGCACATGTCGGCCCTGGGGGCCGACAAGAATTCCGAATCCGCCTATGCGCGGAGCAAGGCCGCCGGCGAAGAGGCGGTGCTGGCCGCCTTCCCCGGCGCCACCATCATCCGCCCCTCGGTGGTGTTCGGCCCCGACGACGACTTCTTCAACCGCTTCGGCAAAATGGCCATGATATCGCCGGTCCTGCCGGTGTTCACCAGCGACGGCTTCAAGCCGGTCTGCGGCGAGGGCGGCTGTTCCATCGACCTGTTCGGCTCGGGCGGCCCGACCTTCCAGCCGATCCATGTGGGCGACGTCGCCGCCGCCATCGCCGCGGTGCTGGATGATTCCCGTCTGGCCGGCAAGGTCTACGAGCTGGGCGGCCCGCGCCGCTACTCCATGAAGGAAATCATGGAGCTGGTGCTCCAGGTGACCGGCCGGCAATGCCATCTGGTGCCGGTGCCGTTCGGCCTCGGCATGGTGCAGGCCGCCTTCCTGCAACTGATGCCCAATCCCATGCTGACCCGCGATCAGGTTCGGCTGATGAAGGTGGACAACGTGGTGCGCGGCGGCAAGCCGGGTGTGGCCGAGCTGGGCATCACCCCCACGGCGGCCGAGGCCGTCCTGCCGCTCTACCTGAACCGCTACGGCAAGCACAACCGCCCCGAAGCCGACGCGGCGTGATGGATCGGCCCCGGCGGCACCCGCCGGGGCCACTCTCCCCTACCCCTTGAGTTCGGCCTGCAACCCGGCGATGCGCTCGGCCAGGCCGACGATGCGCCGTGCGTTCTCCACGTGCAGATTCTCGATCAGCTTGCCATCGACCACCACCACGCCCTTGCCGGCGGCGGCGGCTTCGGCGTGGGCGGCGATGATCTTTCGCGACCAGGCGATCTCGGCCTCGGACGGGGCGAAGACGCGGTTGGCGGCGTCGATGGTCTTGGGGTGGATCAGGGTCTTGCCGTCGAAGCCCAGCTCCAGGCCCTGGCGACAGGCGTATTCGAAGCCCTCGTCGTCATTGAGGTCGAGATAGACGCCGTCGATGGCGGCCAAGCCATAGGCCCGCGCCGCCAGCAGGCACAGCGACAGCGAGGCGATCATGGGCAGGCGGTCGCGAGTATGGGCGCAGTGCAGATCCTTGGCCAGATCGGAGGTGCCCATGACGAAGCCGGCCATGCGCGGGCTGGAAGCGGCGATCTCCTCGGCGCGCAGGATGCCGCGCGGCGTCTCCATCATGCACCAGATGGCCATGGCGGCAGGGGCGCCGTTGGCGGTCATCACCGCCTCGACCTGACGCACCATGTCGGCGCTTTCCACCTTGGGGATCAGGATGCCGTCGGCCCCCGAACCGGCTGCGGCGGCCACGTCGGCGGCGCCCCACGGCGTGGCGAGGCCGTTGACCCGGATCAGCAGTTCGCGGCTGCCATAGCCGCCGGCCGCCACCGCCGCCACCACCTGGGCGCGGGCATCGTCCTTGGCATCGGGCGCCACCGCGTCCTCGAGATCGAGAATCAGGCCGTCGGCGGCCAAGGTCCGGGCCTTGTCGAGGGCGCGCGGATTGGAGCCGGGCATGTACAGAACGGAGCGGCGCGGCCGCGCGGTGGTCGCCATGGGAAAGGCCTCCGGTTAGTGAAAATCGGCCGGCAGCCTACCAACACCCCCAGGGGAAGGCAAGGTTGCAGCGCAACAAAACGTCGCGATTTCCCGCTTCCCGCAAAGATTCTTTCTTTGCGGGCTCAGCCCCGCGCCATCGCCTGGGCGATGGGGAGGAATTCGGCGACCACCTGGTCATAGAGCGGGCGCTTGAACGGCACGATCAGCCCCGGCACGGCGGCCAAGTCCATCCACTGCCAGCGGCAGAATTCGGGATGCTCGGTGGCGAGGTCGATGTCGGCGTCGCTGCCGGTGAAGCGGGCGCAGAACCACTTCTGCTTCTGGCCGCGAAACCGGCCCTTCCAGCTTTTGTCGGCGACCTCGGGCGGCAGGTCGTAGGACAGCCAGTCCTTGGACTCGGCGATGATCTCGGCCTTGGCGGTGCCGATCTCCTCTTCCATCTCGCGCAGCGCGGTCTGGCGCGGATCCTCGCCCTCGTCGATGCCGCCCTGGGGGAATTGCCAGGCGTCGCCCGGCGTGTCCATGCGCTGGGCGACAAAGACCAGACCCCGGGGGTTCAGCAGGACCAGACCGATGCCGGGGCGGTAGGGGCGGTCCTCATAGGCCAGACGCGGCGGCTTCTTGCTCTTGCTCATGACTTTCCGGGAGAAGCAGGGGTTTGCACCAGGGTGGAGGCCGGGACCAGCACCAGATTCTGCCCGTCGAGGTCGTTCAGCCAGGTCGTCAGGCGGAGGAACGACAACGGCCGGGGATTGACCACCGCGACGGCGCGGCCCTTGGTGCGCGCCGCCATGCTGACCTGATTGAGGCGCATGTCGATGGCCTCGCGGAACGGGTCGCCATCGATCACGGCGGTGACCGGGACATTGGGCGGGGCATGGTCGGCCGGAGGGGTGCCGTCGCCCACATACAGCAGCCCGTGGTCCTTGATGGCGGCGAAGGTGGCGGCCATCTGCGGCGAGAGGCCGTAGAGCCCCCCCAGCGACACCAGCCCGGTATAGCCGGCGCCCTTGGACATCACCGTCTCCAGCCGGTCGAGATTGGCCTCCGGCGACAGCGCGCTCATCAGCCCGTAGGGGCCGGGGTCACGGGGGATGGCGCCCCCGGTTTCCGCCGGCAGGGACATCAGCACCTCGTGGCCGTAATCGCGGGCCTTCTTGATCCATTTGTCCAGGCTGGGAGCATAGGGGCTGAAAGCCAGGGTCACCTCGGGCGGCAGCTTGGCGATGGCGGCCTCGGTGGCGGCCTTGTCCAACCCCAGTTCAACCACCACCACGGCGACCTTGCCCTTGTCGGCCGGCCCCGACCACGGCCGGGCGTAGACCTGCCAGGGCTGGCGGCCATCGGGACCGGGATAGGGCAGGTCGCCGGCCTGGGTCTTGCGCACCAGATCCTTGAGCGGAGCGGCCAACAGCGGCTTGACCTCGCCCTTGGGCGTCGTCATGGAATCGTAGCTGGGCGGCTGTTTCTCGGCGGTGCGGGGCGACGGCTGGGTCGGCATGCCCGACGCGTCCACCGCCGCCACCTTGGGCATCGGCGGAGGCGGCGCCGTTCCCGCTTCCAGCTTGGCCAGGGCTTCGGCGGCGGGATCGACCGCCGCCGACGGGGCCGAAGACGCGGCGGGACCCTCCGGCGAGGCCTTGGCCGTCTCCATCGGCGGCGGCGCGTCGTCGGGCGTCGCCTTCAGCATCTCGCCGGGACCGCTTCCCCCCACGGCACCGGGCGGCGTCAGCAACCCGCCGCCGCGCGGGGCTTCGATCCCCTTGGACTCGTCCCCCCGTCCCGGCAGTTCCAGGGACAGACGCGGCTCGGATTCGCCGATATCGAGCAACCCGATCAGGTCGCGGGCGTCGTAGGCGGTGAGCAGATAGGCCCCCACCCCCAGACCGCCGCCCAGGACCAGCACCAGCAAGCCGATCAGCAGCGGCTTGAGGTTGATCGGTTTCCTGACCTTCGGCTCGTCGACGACGATCTCGAACGATGGCTCCTCATCCAACTCGTCGAGGTCGTCGAGGTCGTCGTGACGATCCGCGGCCATGAGCGCCCGGCCCTACCGTGCGGCCGGGTGGTAGAGGGACAGGCCGCGCAGCAGGTCCAGGGCACGGGCCAACTGGTAATCCTGGGCCGGATCGCCCAGCTTGATGACCGCCGGCGCGTCAGGCTTGGCCCCCGTGGCGGGAGCTGCCGCCGGAGCGGCCGTCTTGGCCTCCTGCTGCAACCTCTCCTTTTCCTTCTCCTTCTCCTTGTCCTTGTCGACGGTGGTGCCGTCGGGATTGGGCAGGGATTTGCGCAAGGACGCCTCGCTGCGACGCTCGTGCTCGGCGCCGGCGATGAGTTCGATCCGGGACTGCTGCACCTTGATGTCGGGCTCGATGCCCACCGCCTGGATCGACCGGCCCGACGGCGTGTAGTAACGCGCCGTGGTCAACCGCATGGAGCCGTGGCCGGGCAGCGGGATCAGGGTCTGGACCGAGCCCTTGCCGAACGACCTTGTGCCCATGATGACCGCCCGCTTGTGGTCCTGCAGCGCGCCGGCCACGATCTCGGAGGCCGAGGCGGAGCCGTCGTTGATCAGCACCACCAGCGGCAGCCCGTCGGCGATGTCGCCGGGCCGCGCGTTGAAGCGCTGGGTGTCTTCCGGGCGGCGCGAGCGGGTCGAGACGATCTCGCCCTTTTCCAGGAAGGCGTCCGAAACCGCCACCGCCTGATCCAGCAAGCCACCGGGATTGTTGCGCAGGTCGATGACGAAGCCGGTCGGCGGCTTGCCGATGTCCTTCTTCAACTGCGCCATGATCCGCTTCAGGTCGTCGTTGGTGGTGGCGCTGAACTGCGAGATGCGGATATAGCCGATGTCGCCCTGGGTCTGGCCCTTGACGGTCTGCACCTTGATGACGGCGCGGGTCAGCTTGACCTCGAAGGGATTTTCCACTCCGACGCGGCGCACGGTCAGCTTGATGTCGGTGTTGGCGACGCCGCGCATGCGGTCGACCGCTTCCGACAGGGACAGGCCCTGCACCGGCTCGCCGTCCAGATGGGTGATGAAGTCGCCCGGCTGCATGCCGGCGCGGAAGGCCGGGGTGTCGTCGATGGGCGAGACCACCTTGACCCAGCCGCTCTCCATGGTGACTTCGAGGCCGAGGCCGCCGAACTCGCCACGGGTCTGGATGTCCATGTCCTTCGAGTTCTTGGGGTTGAGGTAACTCGAATGGGGGTCGAGCGAGGACAGCATGCCGTTGAGGGCGGCCTCGATCAGTTCCTCGTCATTGACCGGCTCGACATAGTCCGACCGCACCTTGTCGAAGACGTCGGCGAACAGGTCGAGCAGCTTGTAGGTTTCCTTGCGCTCCGCCGCCTGCGCGCAGGCCGGGGTCAGAGCCGTCGTCGACAGCAGGGCGAAGGTCCCCGCCGCGATCAATATCTTGCGAATCATCCACTAGCCTTACTTTTTTGTGCCGTGAGCCAAGGCAACGGGTTGACCGGCTGGCCGCCATGGCGCAGCTCGACATAGAGGTTGGGCTTGGAGTCGTCCTGCCCCATCACGCCGACGGGCTCCCCCGCGGTAAGTCTTTGTCCGACATTGCAATCGACCTGAGCCATTCCCGCGAGCAGCGTATGATAGCCCTCGCTGTGTTCGATGATCAAGAGCAGGCCATAACCGCGGAACGGACCGGCGAACACCACCTGTCCGTCATAGGGCGCGATGACCTGGGCCGCCTTGCGGGTCTGGATGGTAATGCCTTTTGTGACATGCCCGACGTCGTTGGTCTGGCCGAACGCCTCGACCACCCGGCCGCGCGCCGGATAGGGCAGCTTGCCCATGGCCTGGCTGAACGGCTTGTCGGCGCGGACCGGCCGGGTAGCGGCGGCCTCGCGCGCGGCTTTTTCGGCATCGTGGGTCGCCTGCTGCGCCGCCAGTTGCGCTTCCTTGGCCTCGGCCTGGGCCTTCAACTCGGCCTCGTGGGCGGCGCGGGCCTGGGCCAGCTCCCGTTCGCGGGCGACGGCGGCGGCCTGGGCTTGCGCCTTCTGGGCCGCCAGCTCGGCGTCGCGGGCGGCGCGTTCGGCCGCCTGCTCGGCCTCGCGGGCAACGCGGCGGGCGGTGATCTCGACGTCGCGCGCCACCCGTTCGGCGGCGGCCTTGGCGGCGGCCTCGGCCATGCGGCGTTCGCGCTCCTGCTCCAACCGGGCCAGCAGGTCGCGCAGATCCTCGGCCTGACCGGCCAGTTCGCTCACCCGCAGCTCGGCGGCGCGGCGCTCCTGTTCGGTCTCCTGCTGCACCACGCTCTTGCGCTCGAACATGTCCTTGAGGCGGAGATGCTCGTCCTCCAGGCGGCCGGAGGTCGATGCGATCTTCTTGCGCTGGTCGCCGATGTCGGCGCGCAGCTTGGTGACCAGATCGATCTCGACCTTGAGGTCGCGCGCCGATTGTTCGATCTGGGGCACGGCGGCCCGCAGCAGGATGACGGAGCGCACGGTGTCGGCGGGGCTTTGCGGCTGGGCCAGCAGCGCCTCGGTCGGCCGCCAGGCCAGACGCTGCAAGGCGGTCAGCACGCCGACCATCTGCTGCGACCGCCGCTGCAACGCCTCGGACCGGTCGATCTCGCGGGTGCGCAGATCCTCCAGCTGGACCTCCAGCTCGGACAGCAGGTCCTCGCTCTCCTGGGCGGCGCGGGCGGCCTTGACCATGTCGGCGCGCAGCCGGGTGGTCTCCTCGGCCAGGGCGGAGGCCTTCTGCTTGATCTCGTCGTGCTCGGCGCGCGAGCGCTCCAACTGCCCTTCCAGCTCCTTGAGACGCTCGGTGGCGTCCACCGGATGGTCCCAGGTGGCCAAAGCCGGCGGGCTCCCGCCCAAGAGCAGGACCAGCACACCGACAGCGAGCGGCCGTAGCGTCATGAAGCTCCTAGCAGGGAGTGCCCAGTCATCTCCGCCGGCTGCGCCAGATGCAGCAGCGCCAGCATGGTCGGCGCCACGTCGGCCAGCCGCCCGTCCTTGATCCCGCTGACGCCGGCCGGCGGCGCCACCAGCACCAGCGGCACCGGCCCGGTGGTGTGGGCGGTGTAGGGCTGGCCGGTCACCGGGTCCTTCATCAGTTCGGCATTGCCGTGATCGGCGGTGACCAGCATGGCTCCGCCGGCGGCGATCACCGTCGCCTCCAGCCGTCCCAGGCAGGCATCCACCGTCTCGACCGCCGTGATGGCGGCGGCGAGGAAACCGGTATGGCCGACCATGTCGCCATTGGCGTAGTTGACCACCACCACGTCGAAGCTTCCGCCTTCGATGGCCGCCACCAGCTTGTCGGTGACCTCCCGCGCCGACATCTCCGGCTGGAGGTCGTAGGTGGCGACCTTGGGGCTGGGCACCAGGATGCGCTCCTCGCCGGGGAACACCTTTTCGCGGCCGCCGTTGAAGAAGAAGGTGACGTGGGCGTATTTCTCGGTCTCGGCGATGCGAAGCTGCTTGAGGTCGGCGCGGCTGAGGACCTCGCCCAGGATGTTGGACAGCGGTTCCGCCGGAAACAGGGCGTCGAGGAAGACGTCGAGGTCCTTGGAATACTCGGTCAGGCCCAGCCGGGCGGCGAAGTCCACCTGACGCGGGCGAGCGAAGCCGTCGAAGGCGGGATCCACCAGACAGGCCAGGATCTCCCGCGCCCGGTCGGCGCGGAAATTGCCCATCAACAGGGCGTCGCCGTCCTTCATGCCGCCATAGGAGCCGATCACGGTGGGCAGGACGAATTCGTCGGTCTTGCCGGCGGCATAGGACAGGGTCACGGCGGCGATGGCGTCGGGCGCGGTCTCGCCCTTGCCCTCGACCAGGGCGTTCCAGGCCAGGTGCACCCGGTCCCAGCGCTTGTCGCGGTCCATGGCGTAATAGCGCCCCGACACGGTGGCGACGAAGGCGTCGTGGCCGGCGATGTCGGCCTGGAAGCGCGCGAGATACTCCTTGGCGCTGCTGGGCGGCACGTCGCGGCCGTCGAGGAAGGCGTGCACCGCCACCGTGACCCCGGCATCGGCGATGGTCCGCGCCAGCGCCGCCAGATGATCCTGATGGGAATGGACGCCGCCGGGGCTCAGCAGCCCCATCAGATGGCAGGTGCCGCCCGTGGCCTTGACGCCGGCGATCATCCGGGTCAGCGCCGGGTTGCGCGCCAGCGAGCCGTCGGCCACGGCGGTGTCGATGCGCGGCAGCTCCTGCATCACCACCCTTCCGGCGCCGAGATTCATGTGTCCCACCTCGGAATTGCCCATCTGCCCGACCGGCAGCCCGACCTGGAGTCCCGAGCTTTGCAGCAGGGCGTGGGGGTAGGCCGCCAGGAAGCGGGTCCAGTTGGGGGTCTTGGCCAGGGCGATGGCGTTGTCGGCGCGCTCCTCCCGCCAGCCCCAGCCGTCGAGGATGCAGAGCACGAGGGGACGGGGACGGTCGGCGGCAGCGGAAGTCATGTGGAATTGGCCCGGTTCCGGTGGCGGTTGGGCGACACTATACCCGATCGTTCAGGCCGTCACCGAGAGGATTTCGGTGGCGGCGGCCATGCCTTCGATCCCTTGGACCGCCATCCAGCCATGACCCGCCTCGGCCATGCAGGCCACCTTGGTGTCGGGACACAGAACCGGCGGCGTCAGCCAACCGAACCCCTGGCCATCATCCGCCTGCTGGCGCGCGGCCAGGGCGGCGCGGCGGGCATGGCTGATGCGCTGGTGGTCGCTGAGGCGGTCGATGCGTTGCAGCGGCGACGGCCCCCGTCCGTGCAGGCCGGGAAACAGCCAGTGATTGGCGCAGACCTCGGGGGTGGGATGGACATGGGCCCGCCGCCCCTCGCGCTCGATGACGCAGCCCTGGCCGGGCCGCACTCCCGACAGCACGAAGAAGGCGGGCAGGCAGACCGGCATTTCGCTCAGCATCCGCACCGCCGCGTCGTAATCCGAGGCCTCCTCGCAGACCTGACGGGCGAGATGGACCGGCGGCAGGGCGCCGGAGACGTAGAAGCGCAGCCGCGCCACCGGCCATTCCGCCAGCCGGGTCATCTTGCCGTGCCAGTCCTTGGCTTGGTTGACCGCCAGCGAAAAGCGGCCCGGCGCCATGGCGGTCAGCACCCCGGCGAAGCCCGGCCAGGTCACCGAAAAGTAGTCTCCCGCCGCACCCTTGGTCTTCAGCACCGCCACGCTGCTGCCCAGCCCGTCGAACGGCCAGTCCAGGGTCCGGCGCAGGCGGCTGGCCGAACCGTCGGGCGACGGCGCCACCCCGCTGGTACAGCCCCATTCATAGGACAGGTTGAGCGTAACCGGTAACCATCACCCACCTTGCGGGCCAGATCATGCGACCGGGATAATGCCCGGCAGGATATCGGGTGTGGAGGGCGCGTTGTGGCCTGGATTGTCGGCGGGATCGACCGTCGCCGCCATGTAGCTCCACGGCG
>NZ_CAINTR010000073.1 GCF_903853455.1 uncultured Magnetospirillum sp. | reverse complement strand
CCGTAATTGTCGCTGCACTTCCTTATTGCTGAGCAATGCTTGCTTGTGATAGCGGTATAGGTGCTACTCGACGGTGTCTCATACCGGTCATCCTAATTGTCGCTGACCGGCCACCGTAATTGTCGCGCGCCAGCGGATACGCAAATTATCGTATAAGGGGAGGCGATGTATAGATCTTGAGTTGATTAATTCCGCTGATATAGGCCGTTATTGGTTCCCATGGCCTAATCCTCGACGGTGAAGGCGCCCAGAATATCCTCGAACCCGCCGTCGATGTTGTCGGGGGCGATCTGGGCGAACAGGTCGAGGATGATGACGGCGTTGAGCGCCGCGTCGCGGGTGACGCCCTTGCGCAGCCGCTCGGCCAGGCAGGAATTCATCACCGACAGTTCCTGGTAGTTGCGCTTCAGCCCCTCCAGCGAGACGGCGCCGTCGCCGCCCCCCAGCTTCTGCTGCACATAGGACATCAGCAGCCAACTGGAGAACGAGCGGTACAAGGTCTCCTGCTCGTCGGAAAACGGGGTGTGGAAGCGGGCCATGGGGCGCAGGAACTTGGTCAGCGGGCAGCCGGAGGTGGCGCAGACCAATCCGATCAGCGAGGCCATGCCGGTCTGGAATGTGGACTTGGACACGATGGTGCGCTGGGGCGTCTCGACCTCGATCACCGCCTTTTCGTGCGAGACCCGGCTTTGGAACAGCGGCAGGAACATGGCGATGCCCAAGGCCGACGGGCAATATTCGCAGTCGTTGGAGAGGGGGCAATTGGGGCAGCGGTTGTTGCCGAGCCGCGCCCATTCGGGACGGGGGGACGAATCCGGCACGGCCAGACGGTAGGTCTTGGCGTCGAACGCCAGATCAACCGACAGGGGGTGGTCGGTGGAGGCGAAAAAGCGGTAGGTGATTCGCTTCTGATCGTTCACCAAGAGTGCAGAGCTTGAGCAGTCCAAGGGTGACATTCCCGTCTCCGGCCAATCTCGAACCCCAGTCCGATGTTCCAAGTCTGCGCTATATTTGGTATGCGGGCAATCAGGCGACCCCATTAGCACCTTTGCGTCGAATCTCATACGAAAGGTGTATCATCCCGTCAGGGTCGGGCCGTTGACCAGCACTCCCACCAACAGGACCAGCCCCATCAAGGTGATGAGGCCGGCTCCCGCCAGGGCGAGGCCGGTGCGGATGCGCGCCCCCAGGCTGCTGTCGGCAAAGTTTCGCTCGATCAGCCGGTTGAGGCCCAGGGCTCCCATGCCGATGGCGGCGACGGTGATGGCGACGCCGAGGCCCATGGCGAAGGTGGCCAGCATGCCGACCACGAACATGTTGTTGGCCAAGGTGAACAGCAGCACCAGGATGGCGCCGGAACAGGGGCGGAAGCCTACCGCCGTCGCCACCGCGAACAGGGCGTTGCGCTCGGCGACGGGGTCGGTGGCTTGGCGATGATGGCCGTGGTCATGGCCGCAGCAGGCTTCGCCATGGTGGTGATGCCCCTCCTGGTCGTGACCGTGGTCATGGCCGCAGCCCTTGCCGGTGAGGGTCCGCCAGATCATCATGCCGCCGACCAGGGTGATCATGCCGTAGGACGCCGCCTCCAGCCAGCCGGCATTGGCCATGACGTCGCGCGGTGCCAACGCCAGCAGGCCGGCCAGGGCGCCGACGATGACGATGGCCGAGGCCGACTGCACCATGGCGGCGATCAGGCTGGCGATCAGGCCGTGGGCGATGCGGGCGCGGCGGGTGGCGAACCATCCGGCGATCACGATCTTGCCATGGCCGGGGCCGACGGCATGGAAGACGCCATAGAGGAACGAGGCCAGCATGATGGCGGCGGCCGGTTCCCACGAGCCGGTCTCCTTCATGACGGCGAGGTGCTGGCGCAACTCGCCGGTCAACTGGCGCTGGAGGGCGAAGGCCCAGACGGCCAGGGATTGCAGCGGTTCGGGCAGGGGGCTGCTTTCGGCCGGCGCACCACCACCGCCGGGAACCAGACCGGCCGAGGCCAGCGAGGGCAGCAGCGTCAGGATGGTGGTCAGGATCACTCGCATGAGATGGTTGCTCGCTTGGGGGTGACCACGCCCCCGAAGATGGTGTTGCCTGTATCGGGCGCGATCGTCACCCGGCAGTGTTCCGAACCCGGCCCGGTCAAGGCGACCGCCTTGTCGTCGGGGAAATCCATGTCGATGTAGAAGGTCTCTTCATACGTGGTGAAGCTGAACGGGACCTTGCGCGGATCGACGGGTTCGGGCAGATGCAGTCGGAAGGCATAGAGCAGGGAATCCTTGACCCCCATCACCTTGAAGTCGGTGGCGTCCGGCCATTTGACCGGCTTGTCGCCGACCTTGGCATAGGTGAAGTGGTCCTGCTCGCGGGTGTCGTGGAACGCCTCGCGCTCGATGTCCTTGATCTCGCTGGGATCCAGCTTGCCGTTCTTGTTCTTGTCGAAGTCCTTGAACAGCGAGGCGCTGAAGATGGGGTCGAACTTCCAGCCCATGAACAGGCTGACGATCTTGCCGTCCTTGAACTCGACCACGGCATGGACATCGCAAAGCACATGGGGATGGGCCCAGGCGGCGGTGGAGGCCAGCAGCACCGCCAGAATTAAGGCAAGGCGGCGCATCTCAGCCGGCCTGCCGCAACCGCTCGAAACCCTGTTCCAGATCGTCCTGCAGATCCTCGGCATCCTCCAGACCGGCGTGGAAGCGCAAGGACGGCCCCGCCGGCTTCCAGGCCGACGCGGTGCGGATGATGGAATGGCCGGAGGTGGGGATCACCAGACTCTCGAAGCCGCCCCAGGAAAAGCCCAGCTTGAAATGCTCGAAGCCGTCGAGCATGGCATCGACCGCAGGCTTGGCAGCGGGCTTCAGGATCACCCCGAACAGGCCGCAGCCGCCGGAAAAATCCCGCTTCCACAGAGCGTGGCCGGGATCCGACGGCAGCGGCGGATACAGCACCCGGTCCACCTCGGGCCGCCGCTCCAGCCAGGTGGTCAAGCGCATGGCGGTGGCGGCGTGCTGGCGCAGCCGCACCGCCAGGGTGCGCAAGCCGCGCAGGCCGAGATACATCTCCTCGGATCCGGGGCTGTGGCCGAAGGCGGCCACGGAGGTCTTCACTCGCAGCCACAGTTCCGGGGTGGCGGCGGTGATGCTCCCCAACATGGCGTCGGCATGGCCGACGATGTATTTGGTGGCGGCCTGGATGGAGATGTCGACGCCCTTGGTGAAGGGCTGGAAGGTCAGCACGCCCCAGGTGTTGTCCAGCATCACGATGGCGCCGCCCGCATGGGCGACTTCGGCGATGGCGGGGATGTCCTGGACTTCGAAGGTCAGCGAGCCGGGGCTTTCGGTGAAGACCACCTTGGTGTTGGGCCGCATCAGCGCCGTGATGCCGGCTCCGATCAGCGGGTCGTAATAGGTGGTCTCGATTCCCAGGCCCTTCAGCACCTCGTCGCAGAACTTGCGGGTAGGGAAGTAGGCGGAATCGGTCATCAGCAGATGGTCGCCGGTCTTGAGGAAGGCCATCAGCGATCCGGTGATGGCCGCCAGACCCGACGAGGTCGCCACCGTGCGGTGCCCGCCCTCCAATTCGGTCACCGCCTCTTCCAGGGCGAAGGTGGTCGGCGTGCCGAACCGGCCGTAGCGCACCCCTTCGAACGGCGTCTTGCCGCTCTTTTCCATGGCGGCCACCGAGGCATGCAGGATGGTGGAGGCGTGGTAGACCGGCGGATTGACCGCGCCGTGGAAGGTCTCGGGATGGCGGCCGGCATGGAGGATCTTGGTGTCTTTTTTCATGGCACTCGGACAACTGGACGGAAACGGGAGGGCATGGTGACTCAGCCAGCAGGGCAAGGCCAAGTGAATTCACCGGACTCTTCTGCTATAAGGATCGCCATGATGTTGCGAATTCTAGCCATTTTCGCGCTTCTCGTGGCGGCGGCGGTGCCGGCGCGGGCCGAAGAGGAGGTGCGCGTCATCGACAGCCGCCCCGGCGTGACCGAGGCGGTCCTGCTGATCCGTCCTGCCGTTCCCCCCGTCGCCAGCGTCGTGTTGTTCACCGGCGGCGGCGGCGGCCTCGGGATCCGGCGTGACTGGCCCAAGGGCAAGCGCGGCGGCAACTTTCTGTTTCGCTCCGCCGATCTGTTCGTCCAGGAAGGCTTTCTGGTCGCCATCGTCGATGCCCCGTCCGACTCCGCCGTGGCCATGTGGAATTTCCGCACCACCGAGAAGCATGCCCGCGATGTCGCCGCCGTCATCGCCGAGCTTCGCCGGGAGTCACCGGTGCCGGTCTGGCTGATCGGCACCAGCATGGGCACTCTGTCCGCCGCCAATGCCGCCGCCCGCTTGAAGGAGGGGGGACCCGACGGGGTGGTTTTGACCTCCAGCGTGACCGAACTGTCCGCCAAGAGTACCGAATCGGTCCTGACCATTGATCTTGATGAAATCCGGGTGCCGCTGCTGGTGGTCAACCACCGCAACGACAGTTGCGAGGCCTCGCCGCCGGAAGAGGCTGAACGCATCCTCCGGGAAGCCGAAAACGCACCGAGGCGTGAGATCATGAGCTTCAGCGGCGGCAAACCGGCCCAATCGTCGGAATGCGAGCCTTTCGCCGCCCACGGCTATTTCGGGATTGAGCCGGAGGTCGTCACCGGCATCGCCCGATGGATCCGGGGGGGTTAGGCGAGGAAATGCGCCAGGGCGGCCAGCGCCACCAAAGCCGTCATCGCCGCGACGATCAGAGCGCCCTTGTCCTGTGTCGCAACCCGAACCCTTGCCTTACGATTTTGCATGGAATGGTTACCTCCACATCCTCTGATTCCAATATGGACGTCATCGGGGGCCGCAGCAATATGCCTGTGCGACTCTTTCTTGACGGTGATACAGAATAAGGCTGTGTGCCACGCAGGAGCCGTCCTTATGATTCGCAAGACTTTCGCCGCTCTCGCCGTTTTCCTGTGGCTGGCGGTGCCGGCCATGGCCGATGACAGCCGCCAGATGGTGGAGATGCCGGCCATGATGCGCGACCATATGCTGGCCAATATGCGCGACCATCTGCGGACGCTGGATCAGATTCTCGCCGAACTGGCCAAGGGCGACGCCAAATCCGCCGCCGACACCGCCGAGTCGCGGCTGGGAATGTCGTCGCTGGACGCCCATGGCGCCGAGCATATGGCGCCCATGATGCCGCCCGGCATGCGCGACATCGGTACCTCGCTGCATCATGCCGCCAGCCGCTTCGCCATCGCCGTGCACGACGCCGAACTCGAGCCGCCCGAGCAGGGCGCGCGCATGGTGTTCGCGGCGCTGCGCGAGATGACGGCGGCCTGCGAGGCCTGTCATGCCGGCTATCGGCTGAGATAGAAAAAGGCGAAACGGCCCTTCGCCCGCTTGCGGGAGAGGGAGGGGCCCGCCGCGCCGCGGTGGGAGGGTGAGGGTCTTTCAGGCAGACGAGCCCTCACCCGGCGCTCCGCGCCACCCTCTCCCGCAAGCGGGCGAGGGGAAAAAGGCCTCAGCCCTTTTCGATCGGGGTGTCGTCGCGATTGCCCCATTCCGCCCACGAACCGTCATAGACCGAGACGTCCTCGTGCCCCAGCAGGTTCAGCGCCAGGGCGACGGTACAGGCGGTGACGCCCGAGCCGCACGAGACGGTGACCGGCTGCTTGGAGTCGATGCCGGCGGCGTCGAACCGCGCCTGCAACTGAGCCGCCGGCAGCATGCAGCGGGTCTTGTCGTCGATCAGATCGGTGAAGGGCACGTTGACCGAGCCGGGGATGTGGCCCTGATGCTTGGTCGGGCGCGGCTCGGGAGACTCGCCCCGGAAGCGGGCGGCGCCACGGGCGTCGATGACGCGTTCGCGGCCGGACTCGATGTTCGCCCAGACGTGGTCGAGGTCGCGCACCAGCAGGTGGTTGTAATGGGCGACGAAATGGCGGGTGCGGGGCACCGGCGGCAGATCCTCGACGGCGCGGCCCTCGCGCAGCCACTTGGGAAAGCCGCCGTCCAGCACCGCCACGTCGCGGTGGCCGAAGGTGCGGAACATCCACCACGCCCGGGCGGCGGCGCTGGTGAAGCCGCTGCCGTCATAGATCACGATCTTGTTGCCGTTGCCGAGGCCGAGCTTGCGGACCTTGCTGGAGAACTTTTCCGCCGCCGGCAGCATGTGCGGCAGGATCGTGTTGGAATCGGCGATCTCGTCGATGTCGAAGAACACAGCGCCGGGAATGTGCTCGGAATCGTATTCCTCGCGGGCGTTGCGGTTCTGGGCGGCCGTGTACCAGCTGGCGTCCACCACGCGCACGTCGGGCGCGTTGAGATGATTGGCCAGCCACTCGGTGCTGACGAGGGCATCCGGATTGGCGTAGGTCATGGCGGTTGTTTCCCCTCGCTTGCTTTTATTTATTGGAACCGCTCAACCCAACCAGTCTGGTTCCGGCAGACCGCGTTCACGCAAAAAGGCCGGGTTGAACAGTTTGCTTATATAGCGGGTACCATAATCGCAGAGCACTGTCACCACCGTGTGTCCCGGTCCGAGCGTTCTGGCAACTTTAATGGCGGCCATGACGTTGATTCCCGACGAGCCGCCCAGCACCAATCCTTCCTGTCTGACCAGATCGAAAATCAGCGGCAGCGCCTCTTCGTCGGTGACCTGGACCTGGTCGTCGACGGGGGCGTCCACCAGGTTGCGGGTGATGCGGCCTTGGCCGATCCCCTCGGTGATGGAGGTGCCCTCGGCCTTCAATTCGCCGTGGGCATAGTGGTTGTACAGCGCCGAGCCCATGGGATCGGCCAGCACGATCTTGATGTCGCGGTTGTGTTCCTTCAGCGCCATGCCGGTGCCGGCCAGGGTGCCGCCGGTGCCCACCGAGCAGGTGAAGGCGTCGATCCTGCCGCCGGTCTGGCGCCAGATTTCCTGGCCGGTGGTCTGGAAGTGTCCCATGCGGTTGGCGAGGTTGTCGAACTGGTTGGCCCACAGCACGCCGTTGGGCTCGGTCTTGGCCAGCTCAATGGCCAGGGTCTCGGAATAGCGGACGTAATTGCCGGGATTGGCATAGGGCACCGCCGGGACCAGACGAAGATCGGCGCCGATCAGGCGCAGCATGTCCTTCTTCTCCTGGCTTTGGGTTTCCGGCATGACGATGACGGTGCGATAGCCCAGCGCGTTGCCGACCAGGCAAAGGCCGATGCCGGTGTTGCCGGCGGTGCCTTCGACGATGACGCCGCCCGGCTTCAACTGCCCCCTGGCTTCGGCGTCGCGCACGATGGCCAGGGCCGCCCGGTCCTTGACCGAACCTCCGGGATTCAGAAATTCAGCCTTGCCCAGGATCTCGCAGCCGGTTTCCTCCGAGGCGCGCTTGAGGCGGATCAGGGGGGTGTTGCCGATTGAGCCGAGGAACCCGTCGCGAATATCCGTCATGATGTGTGTAGTATCCCTGCATTTTCCATCAACTCCAATGTAGCTAGTCCTCGGAGCTGGGGCAAGGGGATGACGGGCCGGGCGAAACCGGGAGATATTCGGGGAAAACGGGTCAGGCGACCGCCAATTGGTGGCGTTGGAGGGTGATTTCCAAGGCCACGGATTGGTGGGGGATATGACGGGAGAGGGCCTGGCCGTTTCGATGCAGCGTCACCTCGACCGTATCTTTCAACAGCGCTGCTTCGGCGTCCAAAGCTTTCGCGTGCAATTCGGAAAGTCCGAACAAGGACGCCAGGCAGACGTCGATGGCCATGTATTGCGCGATGCGGGCCTCAAGCCAGGGATTGCTGCCCCGTTCGCCAATGACCTTGCGGACTCGTGCCAGGCGACCGAGTTCTTCTGGAATTCGACAGGTTCCGGATGTGTCGCAGTCTCGGCAGCGGTTCATTCCACCCTCCTTTTCGCATCTGCGAAGACAGGATACGCGATTGGTCGCGACTCCAGAGTGACTCTTCCGCAAAGCTTTCGTGACGCTGGCATCTTTCAGTTGAGTGTCGCGCCTCTGACAGAGACGATGGTAGGTCCGTTTTTTCGTCCAAGATAGACTCCGATTGAATCATTCCGTAACGATAGGCTCCAGTCATATGGCTTTTGTTATGGGATTATATTCACATTATTGTGACTTGTGTCGTGGCATTGATTGTCGTCCGGCGCGGCACAAGACATGCCTTTGTGCGGAACGGCTTTCCGGCTTATTGTAGGGGCCTTGGGGAAACTGGGGTCTGTTTCGCACGAGGTGACGGTTGCAGTCCGGCACATTCGCCAACCGGGGAGTCCGGCTGTCCATCGTCGCCATATGGGCGGCGCTGTCCTTGTTGGCCATTCACCTCTTCATCGATCTGAACCGCTCCTACGACGACGCGCAGGAGCGGGGGAACCGGCTTGCGCTCACCTATGTGCGGTTGGTGGCCGAACACGCCGCCGCGACCTTCGGCCGTGCCGACCTCATTCTCGAACGGGCGGTCGAGTTGCCGAGGCCGGCCGATCTGGCGGCGGCCAAATCCCTGTCCCCCGGGCGGCGGCAGGAACTGGAAACCGCCCTGGTCGCCTTGCAGGCCAAGGCGCAGGGCATCGTCTCCATGTCCATGACCGATGACGACGGTTATGTCTTCGCCAACTCGCTCGGAACCCCACCGGGCGGCAATCTCGGCGACCGGGGTTATTTCCTGTTGCTGAAGAACGGGGCCTCGTCCGGCCCGGTGATTTCCGAGGTCATCAAGGGACGGGTTTCCCATAAATGGGGCATCCAGATCGCCCGGCCGATCATGGCCGCCGATGGCGGCTTTGGCGGCATGGTCGTCGCCAATATCGGCATGACCGACTACATGGAAAAGTTCTACGAAGGCCTCGCGGTTTCTCCCGGCAGTATCCTGTTGCTCCGGGACATGGGCCACAAGCTGCTGGTCCGCTACCCCGTCACGGAGGAATCCTACGGCAGGGTGGTTCTCTCCTTCGAGGCCGCGCAGCTGTTCGACAGCGGGGCTACCGAGGGCGTGTACACAAGGCCGTCGCCCATCGACGGCGTGACGCGCGTCGTCGCCATCAAGAAGCTGCCCAACTACGACATCTACGCCACGGTCGGCATCCCGCTGAACCATGTTCTGGGCGCCTGGACCAAGTCGCGCGACCAGGCCGCCGTCATCTTCCTGCTGGCGCTGGTCGCGGCGGCGGTCGCGACGACGCTGTCCACCTGGAAAGGGAGGCTGAGCCGGGCTTTGCGCATGCAGGTGTCTTTCCAGGAGGCCCTGTTCGACACTCTGCCCATCCCCATCTTCGCCAGGGACAAGAGCGGCGGGTTCGTCACCTGCAACAAGGCCTATGAGAGGTATTTCGGCATCCTTCGGGTGGACATGATCGGCAAGACCGTCTTCGAGTTGTTCCCGCCCGAACTGGCCCAGTGCTATTTCGACGCCGACCAGGAGGTTCTCGCCGGCTCCGGAGCCAAGACCTACGAGGTCGAAGTGATCCGCGCCGACGGCGGTCTCCGCCGGGTGGTCATCGACAAGGCCTGCTATCGCGACGCCACCGGCCAGATGGCGGGCATTGTCGGCACGGTGGTCGACATCACCGACCGTGAGACCATGGAACATGAATTGTGGCGGCTGGCGACCACCGACCCGCTGACCGGGGTCGGCAACCGTCGCCATTTCCTGACCATCGCCGAGGCGGAAGTGGGACGGGTGCGTCGCCATGACCGCCCCTTGAGCGTGATCACCTTCGACCTCGACCATTTCAAGCTGATCAACGACGGCTACGGCCACGGCGTCGGCGACGACGCCATCCGGGCGGTCGCCGACACCTGCACCGCCATCTTGCGCGACATCGACGTCATCGGCCGCATGGGTGGCGAGGAATTCGCCATCCTGCTGCCCGAGAGCGATCTTGACGCTGCCCTGGAAGTGGCCAAGCGCCTGCACGAGTGCATCGGCGCCATCGCCCTGGTCACCGACAAGGGCAAGCTGGGGTTGACCGCCAGTTTCGGCGTCACCCAGGTCCACGAGGACGACGCCGACATCGACATCGCCCTGCGCCGCGCCGACGCGGCCCTCTACGAGGCCAAGGAGGGCGGGCGAAACCGCGTCGTCTTCCGCGATTGACCCGGCCGCCGCCGCTCGGCTACACCAAGTTGGAGCAGCGGGGGAGGGGCCAGTTGAACGAGCGCGCGCCGGGATTCTACGGCACCTATGCCAGCCATAAGGGCTACACGACGCCGGAGGTCGGGCCGAAGCAGATCCGGCGGTTCGATGCCGAGATCTGGCGGCCGGCGGCTTGCGGCTCCGCCATGTCCTTTCTGGAGATCGGCTGCGGCACCGGCGCCTTCCTCGCCTATCTGCGGGCCAAGGGGGTGCAGCGGCAGTGGGGCATCGACCACGACCCCGCCCTGGCCACGGTGATTCCCGAGGCGGTGCGGGATCGCTTTTCCTGCCGTGACGCCCATGAACTGCTGGCCGACGCGGCGCAGGGGCCGTTCGACCGGGTGGTGCTGCTGGACGTGCTGGAGCACTTTTCCCCCGAGGATGCCTGCCACTTGCTGCAATCCATTCGCGGCCGCCTGGCGCCCGGCGGCAAGGTGGTGGTCAAGGTTCCCAACGCCGGTTCTCCCTGGGGATTGCCGTATCAGTATGGCGACCTCACCCATCGCACCGCGTTCTCGCCCATTTCCCTGCGGCAGTTGGCCGATGCCGCCGGCTACGGCGCGCCGCTGGTCTATGCCCAGCGCCAAGGCTCGCGCCGGCGCATGGTCACCGACGCGCTGGTCCACCGCTTCCTGTCCTGGGCGCTGCTGACCCCCCCCGAATTCTGGAGCGCCAATCTCTATGCCGTCTTTCCCATGAGGGCCGAGCCATGATGTCTCGCAGGAATTTGGCGGCGCTGCTGGTTCTGCCGGCGCTGTTCGTGGCGGCGCTGTTCGTCATGCGCGGCAGTTCGCTGCCGTTCTGGCAGGTGTTCAACCTCGATCCCGACTACTACTACCTGCTGAACGGGCTGATGATCGTCGAGGGATTGGCGCCCACCGACGTCAGCCATCCCGGCACCCCGGTGCAGGTCTTCATCGCATTGGTGCTGCGGCTGATGCATGTGGGCCAGCCCACCGGCGCGGTGGTGGACGCGGTGCTGAACGACCCGGAAGGTCATCTGACGGCCGTCACCACCGTGCTGTATCCGCTGGTGGGGCTGGCGCTGGTGGTGATGGGGCGCGCCTTCCTGAGGGCGACCGGGCGGTTGGCGCCGGCGCTGCTGGCGCAAAGCGCGCCGTTCCTGTCCATGATCATCCCCAAGTTCGGACTGCATCCCAAGCCGGAACCGTTCCTGATCATCGCCGTCGCCTTGCTGACGGCGGCGGCGTTGCGGGCGGCGCGGGCCGAGACGCTGAATGATCGTCACGCCGGCTGGCTGGGGGTGGCCATCGGCTTCGGCATCGCCTGCAAGATGCAGTTCCTGGCCCTGGGGCTGGTGCCGTTGTTCATCCTGGATCGCCGCCGGCTGTTGCTGGTGTTGCCGCTGGCCACCATTGCCGGCTTCCTGGTGTTCACCTCGCCGGCCTTCCCGTCGCGCGACATCTGGTTCGATTGGGTCGGGCGCATGGTGCTGCACAGCGGCGCTTACGGCGCCGGCGCCGCCACCGTGGTCGATACCGGGCGTTATCCCAAGGCGATCATCGGGCTGTTCGGCTCCAAGCTGATCTTCACCACCGTGTTCGTCGCTTCGCTGCTGGCCCTGGCGGGCTATGCCAGGCTGCGGCGGCGCGGCCTGATCGCCCCCGAGCCGCTGGCGCGGCTGCTGGCCGGCATGCTGTGCGCCCAGGTCTTCCTGATCCTGATCATCGCCAAGCAGGCCGCCGCCCATTACATGGTGCCGGCGCTGATGCTGACCGGGCCGGAACTGGCCATCCTCTGGGTTCTCAGCGCCAGGGTCTTCCCGGTCCGTCCCCATCGCCGGGCGTGGATCGGCCTGGGCGTGGTCCTGGCCGTGATCTCCGCCCAGGCGGTGTGGAAGCAGAATGCCGAACTGGCCCGCTGGACCCGCGACGCTCAAGGATTCGACATGAGCCGGTTCAAGGCCTGCGCCAAGATCGATTTCGACTCGTCGTCGTCGCTGGCCTATGCCTTCCAGCGCGGCGACCTCAACACCCAGGGGCGCTATTCGGCCAAGCTGGCCGCGCTGATGCCTCCCGACACCTATGCCTGGTTCATCAACGACCACACCTGGTGGAAGCGCGGTTTCATGCAGTGGAACCGGCGTCTGGATATCAAGGAGGTGGCGGCGGCCTATCCCTGCCTGGTGTTCCGCGGCAACCAGCCCTACACGGCGCTGCCGACCGCGACGCAGCAGATTCCCGGCTTCAAGCCCGACGACATCTGCGAGGTCGGCGAGGAGGCGGTTTTCACCAAAGGGATAAAGTGCGACGGCTCTGTCCCCTCTTATTCTATTTTGACCCAGCCCCTTGCAAAATAACCGGAAGAGGCTAGCCTTCCCAAGACGCAGTCTCGATGAGGGGAACAGCATGTCGGCCAAGGCCGTGACCATCGCCCAACAGAAGGGCGGGGCGGGAAAGACCACCATCGCGGCCCAGCTTGCCGTGGCCTTTGCTCATGCCGGTCGGCGGATCGGGCTGTTGGACATCGACCCGCAAGGCTCGCTGTCGGCGTGGTACGACATCCGCAAAGCGCTGGTGGACGAGGCCGGCGGTGGCATCGTCTTCGTTCAGGCTTCCGGCTGGCGGCTGTCCACCGAACTGGAGCGCTTGAAGCGCGACGTGGACCTGGTGCTGATCGACAGCCCGCCCCATGCCGAGACCGAGGTGCGCATCGCAGTGCGGGCCGCCGACCTGATCCTGGTTCCCATGCAGCCGTCGCCCATGGATTTGTGGGCCACCGGCCCCACATTAGAAATGGCGCGCAAGGAGAAGTCGCCCGCGCTGATGGTGTTCAACCGCACGCCGCCGCGCGGCAAGCTGGTGGACGCGGTGCGCAAGAAAATTCGTGAGGCCGAGGTTCCGGTGGCCCAGACGGTGCTGGGCAACCGGGTCGCCTTCGCCGCGTCGATGATGGAGGGCAAGGGGGTGGTGGAAAGCAATCCGCGCCATACCGCCACCAAGGAAATCAACGCCTTGGCCGATGAAATCGCCGCCAAGCTGGGACTTGGGTGATCAGGATGGATTACACCTACGGGCTCACCATGGGACTGCACACCCTTGCCGCCCTGGTCTGGGTGGGGGGAATGTTCTTCGCCCATGTGATTCTGCGTCCGGCCCTGGGCGACCTGGAGCCGCAGCAGCGGCTGGCATTATGGCGCCAGGTGCTTCCCCGTTTCTTCGTCTGGGTGTGGCTGAGCGTGGTCGTCCTGTTGGTGACCGGCTATGGCGTGCTGCTGGTGGGCTATCGCGGCGGTTTCGCCGGCGGCCCCACCCATGTGGACATCATGCAGATGACCGGGCTGGTCATGATGGGCCTCTATGTCCAGTTGTTCTTCGGCCCCTGGCAGGGGTTCAAGCGGGCCTTCGCTGCCGGTGACGTGGCCAAGGCGGTGGAGTATCAGACCCGCATCCGCCATATCGTTACCATCAACCTGATCCTGGGGATGGCGACCATCTTCATCGGGACGGTCGGCTCCTTGCTCGGCACTTGATTTTAAGGAGGTTTCTGCCTTGGACCGTGAGAAGGATGTGGAGATTCTCTCCAAGGAGACGGTGTTCCAAGGCTATTTTCGCATCGACCGCTATCGCCTGAGGCATCGCACCTTCGCCGGGGGATGGAGCGGCGAGATGGTGCGCGAAGTGTTCGAGCGCGGTCACGCCGTGGTGGTGCTGCTCTACGATCCCGACCGCGATGCGGTGGCGTTGATCGAGCAGTTCCGCCCGGGCGCCTATGCCGCCGGCTGGAATCCCTGGCTGATCGAGTGCGTCGCCGGCATCATCGAGGAGGGCGAGCATCCCGACGAGGTGGCGCGGCGCGAGACCAAGGAAGAGGCCGGGGCCGAGCCCAGCGCCATGATCCATGTCGGCGACTATCTGGTGACCGCCGGCGGCTCGTCCGAAAGCTGCCGCCTGTACTGCGCCAAGGTGGACAGCTCGATCATCTCGGGCATCCACGGGTTGGCCCACGAGGGTGAGGACATCCGGACCCTGGTGGTTTCCAGCGCCGAGGCGCTGGCCATGGTGCGCGACGGCCGCATCAACAATTCCATGGCGACGGTGGCCATCCAGTGGCTGGCCCTGGAGAAGGACGGGCTGCGCAAGACCTGGGGTGTTTAATCTGGCACATGCGGTGCATTTGATCCTTCAAGCCCCACGCGGTTTCCCAGTTGTTCCGGGGGAAATGGCGGGCGGGGCGGGCGGCAGGAATTGCCGGTGGGCAGAGGCTCTCCGGTTCCGTCTTGAAGGAGGGTGTCATGGCCACTCCCTATCCGCTGTTCGACACCGGTTACACCCTGTGGAAAGGTGACGTCGATACCCATCTGCGCCAGTTGTTGGGGGTGTCGCTGCGCGACCTGGGCGTGGCCGAGCGGGAATTGCTGCACCGCTACCATCACGGCGTCTCGGCCTTCCGGGTGGTCGAGGACATGACCCTGCCGGTGGCGGCGGATTAGAACCGACGAACCAATGAATTCATTCATTGGCGAGGAGTTGCGGCCAAGGGCCGGCGCGCCACATGGCGCGAAAGCCAAGGGATGCGGGACGCATCCCGCCCGGCGACTGAGGGACTCTAAAACAACAGCCGACAAACCACCACCGCCGTGACCAGGGCGGCGGCGTCGGCGATCAGTCCCACCGCCAGGGCATGGCGGATGCGCCGCACCTGCACCGCTCCGAAATAGACCGCCAGCACGTAGAAGGTGGTCTCGGTCGAGCCGTAGAGGGTGCTGAGCAAGCTGCCCAGGTACCCGTCTGGGCCGATGGCCGGGTTCCGCAGGTCGGCCGCCAGCAGTCCGTAGGAGCCCGAGCCCGACAGGGTCCGCATTCCCGCCATCATCAACGCCTCGGCCGGCAAGCCCAGCGGGGCGGTGAGGCGTCCCAGCGGCTCCAGCAGCATGGCCATGGCGCCGGAGGCGCGGAACATGGCGACGGCCACCAGGATGGCCACCAGATAGGGAATGATGCGTACCGCGACGACAAAGCCTTCCTTGGCCCCCTCGACGAAGCTCTCGTAGATCCGCACTCGCCGCAGGGCGCCGAACAGCAGCAGCCCGACCACCAGACCGGGCAGAATCCAAGGCCCGATGGCGCGCCCCTGGATCAGCAGCAGCGGCACCAGCCCCAGCAGGCCGGCCAGGGCCAGCAGGCTGGGCCAGAGCGGCTGGGGCGGATGGGGGATAATCTGGATCGGCGCCGGCGGCGACCACAGGCCTTGCAAGGTCTTGGCGGCGACGATGGCGACCATTGTGGCGACCAGGGTCGCCACCAGGGTGGGAGCGACCACGGCGGCGGGATCGGCGGCGCCCACCGAGGCCCGGAGCGCGATTACCTTGGTCGGCAACAGGGTGATTCCGGCGGTGTTGATGGCCAGGAACAGCACCTGGGCGTTGCTGGCGCAGCCCTTGTCGGGGTTGAGGCGCTCCAGATGCTCCATGGCGCGGATGCCGAACGGGGTGGCGGCGTTGCCCAATCCCAGCAGATTGGCGGCGACGTTCATCACCATGGCGCCCATGGCGGGATGCCCGGCCGGGATTTCGGGGAACAGGCGGCGCAGCAGCGGCTCTAGCAGCCGGGCGGTGGCGGTGAGCAGCCCGCCGTCCTCGGCCACCTTCATCAACCCCAGGAACAGCGCCATGATGCCCACCAACCCCAGCGCCAGCGGAACGGCGGCGGCGGCGGATTCCACCAGGGCCGCGGACAGGGCCTCCATGGCGCCGGCTCCGCCGGTCAGTTCGGCGGTGGCGGCGACGGCGAAGGCGACGCCGACGAGGAAGAGGAAGACGAGGTTCAAATGCGCGCCCCAGAGCCTGAGTTCGTCGAGCCTAGCAGAACGATGCCTACCGCGCACCCTTGCCGCCGAGCCACGGGCTTTGTAAGGTCGTGGAGACCTTCTTCCGTTGGGAGCCTTGTGACCATGCGCCAGCCCGCGCTCACTCTCTGTGTCTTGGCCGTCGCCCTGTTGCCGGCGATTTCGGCCATGGCGGCGGATACGGCGCCCGCCCGGATCGAGGCGGCGCGGACCGCTTATGCCAAGGGCGACCTCGCCCATGCCGCCGCCGAGCTGGAGGCCGTCGTGGCCGAGATGCATGCCCGGCTGGGCAAAGCCTTGGGCGAGTCCATGCCGGCGCCGCTCAACGGCTGGCACGGCGAGGCGGTGGAAGTGCAGGGGCTGGCCAGCGCCGGTGGCGGTCTGGCGGTCAGCCGCGCCTATGGCCGCGAGGAAAGCTCGCTGAACGCCACCTTGATCCTGGACAGTCCGGCGGTCTTCGCCGCCGCCGACCAGTTCGCCGCCACCGCTCCCAACCAGCCCAACATCAAGCGGGTCAAGATCGGCACCGAGGACGCCTTGCTGCGCTGGGACGCCGCCAACCGTGCCGGCGAAATCACCCTGGTGCTGGGCAACCGGGTGCTGTTGCAGATCGAGGGCGACGGCCTGGGCAGCAGCGACTTGCTGGTGGAGTCCGCCAAGGGCTGGAACGTCGCCGGTATCCGCAAGACGCTGGGGCTCTGACAGCCGACGAGGGCATTCCCTCGGAGTTGCGGCCAAGGGCCGGCGCCGCTCGTGCGGCGAAAGCCAAGGGATGCGGAACGCATCCCGCCCGGCGATTGAGGGACAAAAAAGCTCTACCTTACCCAGGAGATCATCAGCGGCACCAGGATGGCGGTTGCCAGACCGGTCAGTCCAATGGCGAGGCCGGCAAAGGCGCCGGCGGTCTCTCCCATCTGCAAGGCCCGCACCGTGCCGATGCCGTGCGAGGCGATGCCCAGGGCCAAACCGCGCGCCGCCGGCAGTTTCACCCGCGCCAGATCCAGGATCCAGCCGCCGAAGATGGCGCCGACCATGCCGGTCAGCATGACCATGACGGCGGTTAGCGACGGAATGCCGCCGATGCGCTCGGCGACGCCCATGGCGATGGGGATGGTCACCGACTTCGGCGCCAGCGACAGCACGATCCGCTCCGAGCCGCCCAGGCTCCAGGCGATGGCGACGGCGCTGACGCTGGCCACCACGGCGCCGGTCAGCACCACCGCCAGCACGGCCGGCCAGGCGCGGCGCAGCAGCGGCAACTGATGGTACAAGGGCACCGCCAGCGCCACCGTCGCCGGCCCCAGCAGGAAGTGGACGAACTGGGCGCCGTCGAAATAGGTGCGGTACTCGGTGCCGGTGGCCATCAGGAAGCCGACGATCATGGCGACCGCCACCAGGATCGGATTGAGCATCTGCCGGCGGCCGCAGCGCTCGAACAGCCACATGGCGGCCTGATAGGCCAGCAGGGTCGAGGTCAGGCCCAGCAGCGGCGAGGTCGCCAGATAGACCCAGATGCTTTGCAGGTCGGTGCTCATTGTTCATGCCCCTCAAGCGCCGGGCGGGCGCCTCCGCGCCCTTGGCTCTTTCGCCTCGGCTCTGCCTCGCTCATGCCTGCTCCTTGTCCTTGGGCTTGAACAGGGACTGCATCAGCCGGCCGGTGACCACGATGGTCAGCACCGTGCTGCCCACCACCGCCGCCGCGATGGGCAGCGCCTCGGTCCAGATGGTGCCGAGGTGGACCATGACGCCGACGCTGGCGGGAATGAACAGCAGGGCGAAATTACCGAGGATGGCCTTGACCGTCTGGTCGAGGCCCTGCGGCACCCGTCCTCGCGCCAGCAGGCCGAGGAACAGGATCACCATGCCGACCACCGGTCCCGGCAGGGGGAGGCCCAACAGGCGCACCAGAACCTCGCCGGCAAGCTGGCACAGCAGCAGAACCGTGAGGGACGGCAGCACGTTCCCGACCTCAGGTGATCTCGAAGCGGGCCAGGGTCTCGGCGAGGTCGTCGCCGAATTGCGGCCCCTTGCGGATCACCGCCGCCCGGGCCGGCAGGCCGCGCAGCTTGGGATTGCCCCATTCGTAGCTGGTGAACAGCGCGAACGGAATCTGCTGGGTCGGCGACATGGCGGCCAGGGCGTTGCCCAGGTCGATGCCCGACAGCAGCCCCAGCCCCATGGAGGCCAAAACCATGTCCGGCTTGGTGCGGACCACGGTTTCGATGGCGGCGAAGCCGTCGCGGATGGTCGAGGTGCGGTAGCCGCAGGCGGCCAGTTCGCGTTCGACGATGCGCGACATGGCCTTTTCCGGCAGCACCAGCAGGATTTCGACGTTCTTCTTCTCGATCTTGCCGAAGTCGATGTCGCCGCTGCGCTTGGCCGGCAGGGCGCGGACCACCGCCGGAGCGTCGGCTTCCGAGACATGCTCGCCATCGGCCAGCTTTTCGATCTTGTCGATGAAGATCTGGATCTCGTCGATCTCGGCATCGCTTACCAATTTGAGATCGCCGACATATTCGTCGAGACGATGGGTGACCAGCTTGATCATGGGCAGGTTAAGGCCCTGGGCGGTGCTGCGCAGGTTGCTGGCCTCGCGCTTCAGCGTCGCCAGTCCGTCGGGCACCGGCACGCTGTGCGAGCGCATGTTGCCCAGCAGAACCTGAAGCTGACTGGCGGTGTCGCGCAGTTCCTCGAGGAACTCGTTGATGACCCTCTGTTCGTTTTCGTTGTCGGCGGTATCGTAAGCGGACATCTCATATTCCCCCGGCGCTAATCCCCGTTCACAGGGATACACGGTTTTCGCTGTTGGGAAAACCGGTGTTGAATGACCCGGTCGCGCTATTCCGCCGCCTCCGCGCGGCGCTGGGTTTCCAGCATGTCAGCCAGGGTGTAGCGGTTGAGTTCGGCGAAGAAGGCGTTCAAACCGGCCGACAGGGCATTGTGGGCGATGCAGTTGCCGTTCAACCGGCACTCGTCCTGGACGCCGCAGCGCATGCAGCGGACCAGGGCGAAGTCGTCCTCGGTCTCGCGGATGAACTCGCCCAGGGAAATCTGCTCCGGCGGCCGCAGCAGGCGCACGCCGCCATACTTGCCGCGCACGGTTTCCAGATAGCCGATCCGGCCGAGCTGATGCACCACCTTGGTCAGATGATTCTTCGAGATGCCGTAGCGGTCGGCGATTTCGGTGATGGTGACCAGATCCCCATTGCGGAGCCCGACGTGAACCAGAACCCGGAGCGCGTAATCCGTGTGCAAGGTAAGGCGCATCGCCAATGGCATCCGTCAAAAGTTTCAAGAGAAGCAACATGTTGGGGGAATGTTTGGTGTCGGTCAAGTAATCCGCAGGTCATAGCAGACCGGCGGTGACGGAACACTCTTCCCCCATGACTGGCAGCGGTTCTCAGTATGGGCTTGCGCGAGGGTATGAGGTTTCGGGGCGGGGTTGAGCGTTGTGGGGTTGGGATCATCAAGGTGGCTGCGGGGGCGGTCTCCCGGTTCGGATGGTTCGCAAGAGGCTTCCCCAGGATGGG
>NZ_CAINTR010000072.1 GCF_903853455.1 uncultured Magnetospirillum sp. | reverse complement strand
GCCGTCGGCATTGCCCAGCGGCGTGCGGTCGAAGAACACCGACAGGGCGCCGTCGACCAGGCCGACGATGGGGCCTTCGCACAGCGCGTCGATGACGATGGCCTTCTCGCTGGAGCGCAAGGAATCGGGCGCCTCGGACAGACCGCCGCCGCCACCACCTCCGCCACCGCCGCCTTTGCCGCCACCGCCGCCGCCGAAGCCCAATACTGGCTGGTGGGTCATGGGCCGCCCTTCCAGGTGACCGAGTTGGTGCCTCCGGCCGGATTGGGCGCGATGGCGATGTCGTAGGCCTGGACGCTGGCCGAGACGACCTGCGAGCCGATGATCAGGCGGCCATAGAGGATCGGCACCGGGTTGCCCTGCTGGGTGGTGTTGACCGGCCCGTTGAACAGGTAGGAGGCCGAATCCAGACCCTGGCTGCGGCCTCGATCGGGGGCATCCGGCGTTTTGGCCAGCATCTGCGACAGACCGCCGAGAACCAGGCTGGCGCCGAACGACAGCGCCATGCCGCCCAGCGTGGTGGTGGTCAGCGTGAACCCCATGGCGGCCTCCGGCGCCAGCGCCAGATCGGCACCACCAGTGAAGAAGGCCCCAACGATCAGGGCGACGCCGATGAAGATCTGGCCGATGCCACCGCCGGCTCCGGCCACCACCGGCACGATGCGGATGATCTCCCGCCCCGGCAGGGCAAGTTCCTCGCGGGACGACAGCGGCACGCGGTCGAGCACGATCCGGAAGCCCGGCCGGTGGGCGACCAGGGCTTGCATGAAGCCGGGCTGGAGCACCGACAGCGCCCGGATGGCGTCCAGCGGACTGGCGACGTCGAGCCGGTGGCGGCGGCCGAAGCGGGTGGCAAAGGAGCCGTGCAGAACGACGGTCTTCAGCATGACGATGCCCCGAGCAGAGAGCGGTGCCGCACCACCTTGCGGGTGGCGCGCCGCCAGCCGCCGCCATAGACGTCGCGCGAGGACAGCCGCCCGGCGCAGTGCTGGAGGATGATGCCTTCGCCAAGATGGACGGCGCCGTGGTTGATCACCGGGCTGCCCACCTGCATCAGCAGCACGTCGTGGGGCTGGAGCGGCGCCAGCGCCACTTCGACGAAGCCGGCGGCGGCGAAGTTGTCGGCGTAGAGGTTATCGCCCCCCAGCCACCATTGCGGCCGGCGGGGGAAGTCGGGCAGATCGATCTCGAGGTCGCGGCGGAAGTGGTCGCGGATCAGGCTGTAGCAATCGAGCACGCCGTGATGGAATGGCCGTCCCACCAGCGGCGCCTCGTAGCCCGAGGGTTCGAACTCCACCATCCGGCCGGTCGGCCAGTTGACGATCAGCCACGGCACGCCAGCCACTTCGCAGGCGACCAGATCGCCGGCACTGGGCTCGGGCGTCAGGTTGGGGTGCGAATGGACGATGCGGATGATCTCGCCCCCGTCCTCGGCGGCGGCGAAGTCGGTCGGCGCGATGACGAATTCCAGCTCGGGATGGGCCGCATGGTTGGCGCAGGGGCGATAGACCGGCTTGCCGTTCCGCACGATGACCACGCCGCAGCATTCCTGGGGGTACGCGGCCTCCGCATGGGCGCGGATGGCGGCCAGCACGTCGCCATCGAGTGGCGTCACGACACCAGCCCGCAGCCGGGAAAGCCGCCATAGGGCAGCACGGCGGTCGCGCCGAAGCGCAGCTTGCAGTCGGACAATTGCTTGCCGCAGACATCCTGAGCGGCCACCGCGACCGGATTGCCGGCGATGTCGGCCACCGGCGGCCCGGCATAGCCGCAATCGGCGCCGCGATAGACCCAGGTGCAGCAATTCTGGATGAACTGCCGGCGCGGCAGCTTGATCGCCACCAGATCGAGCGAAGAAGCGATTTCGAAGGTCATGGTCTGGGCGTCTTCGTTGGATTTGCGGTCGACGTACCAGACCTCCTGGGGCAGGAGCTGGGTGGGGTCGGCCTCGGGGTTGCCGCCGGGAAAGTTGGCGGCATCGAGAAAGCGGGCGAAAGTGCGGGTGCGCGTCAGCTTGCAGCCGGCAAAGCCGCCATAGGCCCGAGCCAGCGCCGCCAGTGTGCCGCCGATGTTGGAGGCCGAGAGCGTCGGGCGCGGCAGCGCTCCGGTCGATGAGCGCTTGAACCCCGAGGCTTGCACGGGAAAGCGGGTATAGGTCTGCCGCTGCCAGACGATGTCGCCGCCGACACCGTTGGTGCCGGCGTGGAAATACAGGACCGGCCCGCCCTGCAGGGTGAGATCGAGCACGAACAGCTCGATCAGCGCCGACGGCGCCAGCGACTGGATCTCGGAGCGGATGGACGTCATGGCGCCCGAAGAACGCGACCAGAATAGCCTGTGGCGAGGGCGAATCCTCGTGCCAGCGGCGGCTTGCGCTTTATATACGTTTGGGTATAATGAATTCCATGAACAACCTCCCCAAATCCCTTCACTGGGTCGGCTCCTCCAAAAAGGACCTGAAGGCGATGCCGGACGAGGTTCAGGACGTCTT
>NZ_CAINTR010000071.1 GCF_903853455.1 uncultured Magnetospirillum sp. | reverse complement strand
GCCACCTCAACCAAAAGGGTGGCCGGAACGCGATCGGAATAGGTGGCCGGAACCGGATCGGAATGGGTGGCCGGAACGCGATCGGAATCAGTGGCCGGAATCAAATCGGAATGGGTGGCCGGAACGTGTCGGAATCCGCAGTCTGGCCAAGACCAGATCGCCCGTTCCATGGCCGTGCTCATCGTTTATCTTCTTGAAGAAATCGATGTCGATGAACAACAGGCTGAGAGGATGATCGTACCGCTGGAGGCGATCCATTTCGTTGATCACGGCCTCTTCCAGCCGCCGTCGGTTCCATGCGCCGGTCAGCTTGTCGGTGCTGGCCAAGCGATTCAATTCGACCAAGGATTTTTGTAGCTCCTGATTGGTCTCCTGTAGCCGTTCCAGCGAAGCCCTCATTTCTGCAGTAGCTTCTTGGCGGGAGATGTCGATCATCACCGCGCCGATGGAAAGCACGGTTCCGTCAGCCCCCAGCACCGGAAACTTGAGCCAGAGGAAACGTGTCGGCAGGCCATTGACCGGATAATCAACGTCTACCCGCGCCGCCGCCGCACCGTCGATGATCTCTTGGTCGGCCTTCCGAAGTTGGATGGCGATTTCGGGTGGAAGCAGGTCGGCATCCGTGGCTCCGACGATCTGATTGTCGGCAATGACGAGCAGGCTTTCCATGGCCTTGTTGGCCAGCAGGTAGCGTCCATCCAGTCCCTTGACGCCGATACCAATGCCGGATGCCTGCGGCATCAACAGAGACAGCAGACCCGAGGCGCGGATCACCTGTTCCTTGGCAAAGGCATTGATCAGGTCGCTATTTTCCATAGAGGCTTTTCCTGATGGTGTCGCTGATGTGGGGGGAGGATAGCACGCTTGGCCGATTGCTTCCCTGCCATGGTGGGAAGTCGACATGCAGTCCGACGCCGAAATTTTGGTATGGAGGGCTGAGCGGGAGGCCTTGGGGCTTAATACACCTGAGGCCGCCGCCGGAGCATGGTCGGCAAAGCACGGCCCGATGGTGTCGTCGTCAGATCCATGGGGGCCGATCTACGACGGCCTGTATCCAGATGTGGGGCGGGAGTACATCAACCTCCACAGCGGCAAGGTGGATATGGCGGTCGGTGACATGCTGTTCCGTAGCGTGATCGTGCCAGCCAGAACGGCGGAGGAAACCGGTCTGATCGTCGGCATTGGCGATTGGGTGATCGAGGAGGCCTGCCGCCAAATGGCGGAACGGGAACGGCGCGAAGGTTTCAAGATTACGGTGGCGGTCAATGTCTTGGCCCGCCAGTTTCTCGACCATGGTTTTGCCGCCAAGGTCTCCGACCTGCTTTCCCGCTACCAACTGGCATCGTCCCAACTGGAAATCGAACTGACCGAAAGCACGGTGATGGCCGATCCTGCGGGAAGCAATGATGCGGCCGACAAGACCCGCCAGCACCAAGGCCAACAGGGCGAGGGTTGCTCCCGCCACCGCCACCATCGTGACCGTCTTATACCAAATCCCAATGAGTCGGACTCACGAAGGGGATTCCCAAAACGGCGTCGATCTGATTCAACATGTCAAACATCGGGAGGTTTGGCATGGCGGTTGCGATTGGGCTTCGCGGGGACTTCACGGCTTCGTGCCTGCGGAAATTGGCGAAGGGGTCACGGAGCCCGGATCAAACTCGGCGACTTCTGGCTCTGGCGGAAATTTACGATGGCCGATCACGGAGCGAGGCGGCCCGGCTTGGCGGCGTCAAATTGCAGACGCTGCGGGACTGGGTTTTATGGTTCAACGCCGACGGCCCCGATGGGCTGTTGAACGGCAAGGCCCCTGGCAACGCCTCGATCCTCAATGACGCCCAGCGCCAGGCGTTGGCGGACATCATCGACCAGGGGCCAAACCCGGCGATCCATGGGGTGGTGCGCTGGCGACTGGTGGATTTGATGCAGTGGGTGTTCGAAGAATTCCGGCTCTCGATCAGCAAGCAGACCATGAGCCGCGAATTGCGGTCGATGGCATTCCGCAAGCTGTCGGCACGGCCTCGTCACCATGCCCAGGATGGGGCCGCCCTGGAGGCGTTTAAAAAAACTTCCCCGCCCGTCTGGACGAGATCGCCGCCAAGCAAGCGGCGGGAACGCCCATAGAAATCTGGTGGCAGGACGAGGCCCGCATCGGCCAGAAGAACAAGATCACCCGGCGGTGGGCTCGACGCGGCACCCGGCCATCGGCTCCCAAGGATCAGAGAACCAAGTCGGTCTATCTGTTCGGCGCCATCTGCCCGGCTTTGGGAAAGGGGGCCGGACTGGTCCTGCCCTTCTGCAACACCGCCGCCATGGTCCTGCACCTGGAGGAAATCTCACGCGCCGTGGCCCCCGGCGCCCACGCGGTCCTCCTGGTGGACCAGGCCGGATGGCATCTCTCCGCCGAACTGACGGTCCCCGACAACATCACTCTGCTGCCCTTGCCGTCAAAATATCCAGAGTTGAACCCGGTCGAAAACATCTGGCAGTTCATGCGGGAAAACTGGCTGTCGAACCGGATCTTCCAATCCTACGAGGACATCGTCGATCACTGCTGCCACGCATGGAACAAGCTGATCGATCAGCCCTGGACCATCATGTCCATCGGACTCCGTCGGTGGGCGCATAGGTCCTGATCACCGGGACTTGGTATTACGCATCGGCGCTTCGACTTCGGCGGCCGGAATGCCGATCACGGTCGACCAGCCAGTCACGGGGGAGCGGCTGAAGACCGTGAATACCTTGGCACCCTCCTGATTGAGCGCCTCGAACATGCCGTTCTCAGCGGCGGCGATGCGCTCAGCCAGCGAAGGGGGTGGCGGGCAGGCCGACAAATTGCTCGGGATTGCGCGAACGGCCCGCCAGCCGCATATGGGAATCGACCACGGCGCAGGTCCAGCCCGGCGGCAAGTTCTGATCGGTGAAGATGCCGCTGACCGCCGTTTGGTCGAGCACCACGGTGAGGACGTAACGGACCACCACTTCCTGCTTGACGGGAACCATCAGCAGGATCATAGGCCGGTTGATAATCTTCCCTCTCCTGAACGCGCCGACGATCACTGGCCTGCCGGTCGCCACCACCTCGTCGATGGCCTCCGGGGCGCTACTGACCGGCGGGGGGCTGGGAATTGGCAGTGCCCCTTCGACGATGGTGTGGGAATCGGTTTCTATGAGAACGACGTCCAACCATGTGGGATGCTCGGCCATAACGTCGCGGGCGCGCCTGCGGAAAAATGTGAGGTCGTTCTTATCCGACCGGTAGCCGGACGCGATGACCCGCATCGCGGTGATTTCACTGTCAAGCTGGCGATCGACCGCCACCATGAGGGCGCGGGTGGTGTCGGCGAGTTCATGTTCGACGGCGGTCTTCTGCCGGTCGATGAACATCCAAGCCATGCCCCCGGAAAAGGCGATGATCGGCAGGATGCTGGCCACAACCAACCACGCGAGGGACAACCCGATTCCATTCTTCGGATTCACGACGGACGCCCCTTACGAGAAAAAGACAACGCAAAAGTATACGCTCGCCACGACGTTCGCATAGCCTCATTCGGAACGGCCAGTATTGCTGAAACTGATCACGTCCCGTTGTACGCCCCTTGGACCGGCGGAGCGAACAGCGGCGCATAGGCGTGGTCGGCATTGCGGATGTGCCTGACCAGCCAGTTCGACAGGAACTCATGCAGTTCCGAGGCCACGACCTTCCGCGGGCCGCCGTCATGCATCGCAATGATCTCGTCGATCTGCCCGGCCATGTGGCGGTGCAGACGGCGATGACTCTCAAGGTCGGAGTAGCCCTGCGCCTCAAGGTGCGCCTCCTCCTCGCGGAAATGGAAGGTCGCATAGTCCCTCAGGTCGTGTAGCACGACCGTGACCATGTCCGCCTCCGCCCCGGTGAACATCGTCCGGGAGACGCGGTTTATGAGCTCGACGATCTGCTGGTGATGGTGGTCGAGGACCTCAACGCCGACGCTGAGGTCGTCCGTCCATTCCAAGCGCGGCGGCATCAATGCTTCTCCGTAATTGTCAATGCGCCAGATGACAGGCCTATTTGGAAGGCGCGACCCAATCACGCATATTCGTGTCGAACTTCCTGATGTGGTCTGTCAGCCAGCACTTCAGCAGACTACGGACCTCCGACAAGGCACGCTTGTCGAGCGGCTTCGATTTTTCAATGAACAACGACTGCACGATTCCGGTCAGCTGCACCATAAGTACCTTATGTTCCGCGACATGCATCTCCATGTACGGATACATCGCTTCCCTTTGTATCTGCTCCTCACGGGCGAAATGTCCTTTCGCATATTCCACGAGAAGCCGGAGGGTGTTGCTGAGGATCACTCTTTCGTCCAACCGGCCTTCGCTGGCCATGAACAGGTTTATGATATCGACAAGCTTCCTGTGGTCGCCATCAATCACGGGGTGGCCGATGCAAAGGTCTTCAGTCCACTCGATCATCCGTCAGTCCTATCCGCACCATTACCAAGGTATGGTAGTCCGGCACGCGCCCGCCGAGAAGCGCGAATCCGGTCACGGCGGCATGCGGGACTGCCGTGCGTCTCAGGTGCCTGATACGTGGTCGCTGATCAAGTGTCCGCTTTGGCGCGATGATCTTCCGGAGCCGCGAAGACATACCCCACCGAATGCACCGCCCGGATCGGGAGGCATTCACCGGTCGATATGCTGACCCTGCGGCGGAGGCGGGCCATCAAGGTGTCGATGCTCCGATCGCCATAGCTACCGGGCTTCTTGCCAACCGCGAAAGCGATGTCATCACGCGGAATCGGTGCCACCGGATCAATGGTCAGGGCCTGAAGCACTCAGCATTCCGCATTGGTCAAGTGCACCACATGGCCGTCATGGGCCGGGTCGTAGATCAGGTGAAACTGTCAGGCCATGCCGTGAAGAGGCGGCGGGACTTCTACCTAACCGCCGGTCTCGATCACCTCATGGTGTTGCCGGTGCCCCCGCCCCATGCTCAAGCGGATCGACGAGTTCGCCATAGGCCGCAATCCATTCGTCGTCACGTTGGATTATGTCGGCCCGGATCGCCGGAACGCGCCGTGTCCCGGTGCCCTCCCGCACCGCCCGACCGGTTCTCCGCCTTCACGGCTGGCGTACCTTACGCTACCAAGGAAAGGCCAAGCCGGGTATCGACCTCGACCATCAGGCTCACCAATTCGTCATCCATCAGGTCTTTCGCCAGCGCCGTCCCAATGCAAAGCCGAAGGATGTCTTCCGCAGTCGACGTCATGCTGAGATTCGCAACCACCTGAACCGCCAACCTCCTGATTTCAACCGTCGCCATGCCGCCTGATTCCAAGTCACATCGCTCCCCTGCCGTGGGGAGTGGAGATAGCTCAGGATGGACGCCGCATTGACCGGGGGCGGCGTGGTAGGAACAGGGGATGCCTGCCGACATTTCATACGGCGCATCAGCAATTCGGCGGGAGTCGGTGCGGATGCGAGATCGCCGGTGGCAATGAACGAGTCCAAGGAGGGGTCAGCGGCGTAATCGGACGCGTTCACCTTCGCCTCGCTACGATTGCTGTCCTCGACAAGGATTTTCCTAAGCTCGGCACGGACGCGGGCCTGCTCCTGCTCACTGGTGAGGGACGGGTCACCATCTGGGATGCGATCCATGAGAGCCGCGCCATCAACGTATATGCGGCATTGTTTCGTGTGGCGCGTACAGCTTACGTATGTGGACTCGGAGCACAATCCACGCCTAACGGCGGCATTGAGGGTGTAAACATTTTGCACCGTTCGTCCCTGACTTTGATGAACGGTCGCGCAGAAAAACGGCTGGACGCGTGGCATCCGCGGATCTTCCTGTCCGGGTTTGGCCTTCCCGACGAACTGTGAGAAACGCCCGATGACTTCGCCGCCCTTGTCGAGCCTCACGCGGATCGTCGGATCTGCCGGATCGTCGCCGCCGATCCCGACAAGGGTGCAACCGTCGCTGTTGTTGGCCGCCTCGGCGATGATCACGTCGATGGCCTCAGGGGTGACTGCCCCCCCTATTTCAATACTACCGGTACGCTGGCCAATCCGTGGCCCTTGGTGATGATTGTCGAGGCATCCGTGATCCGCGCCGCCCGGGCATCGAGCACACGAGCATCCCTCCAGCGATCCCTGCGTTCCTGCGCGGCGGGAGTGAGCGGAATGTCGCTGATGCTATTCACGCCCCATATGCCTTCGGCATTGATGGCCCGGGCGACGACGGATTCGGCATCGGTCAGGGCGCGATACAATGGAGTGTTGGGAACATCGCCTTCAGCACATTGGTAGCTCAGGCACTCGATTGAGCCGCGCATCTGCGCTGGTGTCGGGGCGAGATCGGGATCGTACCTGAAATTTCCGATCTCGGCTGGTGGCACCCTATAACGCTCTCCTACCGCTCGGGCGTTGAGAGACCACAACCGCCTTCCGATGATTGTCAGCATGGCCGCTGCATAGGCAGGATCCGACGGCAGGGTGATGCCGCCAAAGGTCTGGCAATGCTTGGCAATGGCCGCGACGGCGCATGCCATCGTGGCCTCCGAAACAACGAATGGGCGGGAAGGTCGTCCAACGTGATGGCATCGATCAGCTTGGGTTCGCCTTTTGAATCGATCACGGCGGCGGGCTTCCATGTGACTGGCTGATCCGTGCGGATCACCCGGTAACTTTCCGGGTGGTTCGTCTCGCGGGCGAGGAAAGCGATATACTGCCTGCCCTTCGGATTGTCCGGTGCCTCGGCGGCGACACGCAACCCGCCGCTTTCCGTTTCCTCGACCAGCGAGAGGCACCCAACCTTGACCGCCTCTCGTGCCCTTTCGACGATGGCCGCCGCCCGTGCGCCGATGAGGACGGATCCGGGGTGTTTCAATTTTCCGCGAAGCCCCCAAGATTCCGACAGGGCATTGCCGGTGGCCGCGTCAATCTGCGGGTTTCCGTCTGCGTCCTTCGTGATGGCGCTCTTCGGCAGAAAAATCTCCTTCTGCGTGATGCCCGCCAGCGCCTCCGCCATCCGCTTTGAGGCCACGGCCACCGTCGCCTTGTATGCCTTTCCGCTCTCCGTCTCGCCTGTGATTCTTACCGCTACTTGTCCCATAGTGATCCCTCCCCGGTTGCGCATTTCCTCTGCGTAGGTCACAGAGGCGTCCGATTAAAATGCTCCCGGATCGGATGACGGCGCACAACCAAAAATATTTATCTCCGTAAAATATTAGCGCACCATTTGACGTTTATTCGATGCGGTGATGTCCGTGGTGCTCGAAGGGTCGAACCGGCGTAGCGGCTGGCCCGGGGATGGGGGCTGGAGTGTTTGGACGGATGCGGTGGACACGGGGGAGGGGATTTCCCGATCCGGCAAACAGCGGTCGTATCCACCGGGCGGCGCGCGAGCGGTGGGTAACCGGCCCGATGACGCGACCGTCAAGAGTCAGCGGCAGAGGGCCGGTTATCCACGGCGGTCGCGACCGAGGACCTTCGGCATTTGCCATGAGGAACAGATGGTTCAGACCAGCCACGAATGCGTTGAGCCGACACGCATTCCCAGTCATAATGCCAAAGGCATAGGCCTGCTGGATGCGGAGATGAGGCCCGAGGTTCTAAACTGCGGGGCGGAGGATATGGATCAGGTCACGGAAAAGCCTCAGAGCACGGATGTCTGGACTGACGACCTGTCGGTAGGCGTGGACATCATCGATGAGGACCATCAGGCGTTCTTCCGGCTGGCCGACCTGTTGCGCGACATCATGGGTAGTCCCGACGAAAATCAGGACATGCTTGTGGAAACCGCCATAAACATCCTTGAGGAATATGTCACAGGCCACTTCCTGCGTGAGGAATCGGCCATGGCCGCCGCAGGATATCAATTTCTGGCCGAGCATGTCGCAGCCCATGAGGCCTTCGCCGCACGCACCCATCAGATCGCCCAAGACTACAAGGATGGCGACAAGGAAGTGGCGGCCACGATCAGCGATCTTGTGAGACGGTGGCTCACTGGCCACATCCGGACAATGGACATGCATTACCGCGGCGTCCTCACCACCGAGAACGTCGATGACCGGCCTATGGCCTACCTGACCGCCGGTGAAGACGACCAGACTGACGGCTGGCCCTAGAAGGGCTGTCCGTAGCTCCGGCCGTCCCGTGTCACGGCTTTTTCTTCTTGGCGGTCAGCATCTTGAAAAGGTCAGCCTGCGTCATCGGGACGGTCGGCGGTTCCGTAGCGACCGGGTCGGCACCGACGACGTTTGAGGCACCACCAACGGCTTGGTCACCGACCATTGTTGGTGGCGGTGGGCCGTTGATGGCGGCGGGAGTGACCGGCGGGGCTTGTTCCGAACTGGGCGGCGAACCCGCCGATGCCGATGACGCCGGTTGCGCGTCAAATGCCGTTGGAGCCGAAGCCTGCCGAACGGGAGGTTCCGCCACCGATTGCGACGGGGCGGCGGGAGTGGCCGGTTCCGATGCCGCGACCGGTTGCGCCACCGGGAACGGCGCGACACTGGATGGCAAACTCCGCGACTGCGCAACACCGGCAGATAAAGCAGGTGGACTGGTCTCTGCAGGCAGTTGCGTTGCCGAAGAAGCACCTTGAGCTGGATTGGCGGACTGGCCAGTATCGCTCCCGTCTCCCTCCGACCGAGGTGCGGCTGGGCTTGGCGACCGTGCGCCATCTCCGTGGCTGGCATCCGGAGCAACGGCTTGGCCATCCCGACTGGCCGTCCGGGCATCCGTCGAGGTGGCAGGCCGTTTGGGTTCCGTCGCGGTGGCCGCAGGGCTTGGACGTAAGGGGAGCGTGGGCGACGGCTCCGCCTTTTGGGGCAAGGACGGCTCTTCCGATGCCGGTGTCGCTGGAAACGCAGCGGGTGCTTGCCGAACGGAATGTTCCGAATCGCTTGGGGGCGCTCTTGTCTCCCGTTGCGGTTTGGACTCCCCGCCGACGGGATCAGAACTGGGAGGAGCCGGGCGGGGTGACGGCATCACTCCATCCAGAGGTGAAGGCTCGGATCCATCCGAGGTCGCCGACGGACTCTCCTTCAGGTTCGGCAGGCCTTCACTGCGATGTGGGGCGGGAGGCTTGGACGCGGTGGAAGGCGCAGGCGGGGCACCACGGCCCCCACCCTGATCTCCAGCACGCGGAGACGGTGCCGGTTGCGATTGAGGCGAGCGCGCACTTTTGGACTTGCCGTCGAAATCATCAAGGCGGCCCTGCGCGAGGAATTTGGCCTCCGACGGAATCTCCACGGCAGGCACAGGCCGCCGTAAGGATGGGGAAGATGAGGCCGTTAATGCCGGACGCTCTTCTGGCTGGCGTGCCGCCGCCAACCTTTCCAGCTTCTCGGTCCGGCGGGCCGACTTGTCCTCGACGTTATGGAGCTGTTCGGCGATGCGGTCGATGGCGCGGCGGAACGGCCCCTGATGCCCAGTCGCACGCCGTCTTCTGCTTGGGCCGCGATAATCGTCAACCGAGACGAAGGGCCTCTCTGGATCCAAGGCGGAAACGAGCTTGCGCTGGACGGTCTGCATCGCCGTCGGCATGGCGATCACTTCGTTGACACCGGCTTCGCGAACCTCGACGAGCTTCTGCGGCGTCCAGTCCCGGCCGACGGTGACGATGGGCACGTTCCGGTTGGGGGACATCTTGCCCCAACGGACGGATTTGGCGACATCAATGCATCCGCCACCGGGTGGAAGGTCGTGTTGCATTATGATCAGATCGACGCCTGGCTTGTGCTGGAACGACTGAAGCAAGGCGTCCGTATCAGATACATATTCGATGTCGCGCAGTTTCAGGCTGATCAGCAGTTCCCGGACGACCATGCGCAGTCCGGTGTCCGTTATGCCGACGATACTGGTGCATGCCGAAAGCGGCTTCATCCCCCCGTCGTCCTTCCCCTCTGGTCGTCAGCCAATATCAATATTGGCCGCTCGTTGTTTGGGCTAAAGATCGCAAAGCGGAAAAGATTAGTCCCGGGAAGAGAGGAAATCATCCCGAAACCTGGACATGAGGGGCGGCGGCTAAAGCCGAACGGCGGATCAGAGCCGGACAACCCGACGCTTGTCCGCTTGGGCGGGACGGATGAATTGCTCCAACGACCACTTGCTCAGCTGGCGCGCGACAATTACGGTGGCCGGTCAGCGACAATTAGGATGACCGGTATGAGAGCGGCTTGTCATGCTGACCCATCATGGTGTCGCCATTCGGCCCGGACTGTTTGGGGAGACCCGATATTGCCCGTCCGTCGGGTCTTGGAAGTGGCGCTTCGCCCTCTGGGCCACCTTGGCGGCGCTTCCACACCAGACTC
>NZ_CAINTR010000070.1 GCF_903853455.1 uncultured Magnetospirillum sp. | reverse complement strand
CTGGCGCTCGCCATGGGTCGCACGGTCGCCGAACTGGAGGCCGGGTTATCCGCATCCGAGTGGCTCGACTGGCAGCGCTTCTTCGCCATCGAACCGTTCGGCACCCCGTTGCTGGACGTCATCCAGGCCCAGACCCGCGCCCTGCTCGCCAACATCAACCGCAACGACAAGGTGCGCGAGACTCCGTTCGAGGCCGGAGAGTTCCTGCTGTTCAGCCGGTCCGAGGCGGAAGCGGCGCCTAAACCGGAAACCGTGAACGGCCTCACCGTGCCCGAATGGCGCTTGGCGCTTTACCTGCGCGCCTGCGCCGAACGCATCCAGGAGTGATCCGATCCTATCGGATTAACGCAGGCACCCGCTACATATTGGGTTAGCGTGGGACCGCATCGCAACCGCCCGATCTACCGCACCCGAAGGGGACGCTGGTCATAGGTGAGCTTACCGAGCCACCCCAGTCGCAGCTTGAAATGTAGAAAAGTTAGTGATTTAATATGACGTCATATATTTTCTATGATCGGCGTACGCTATGAAGGACGACTTTTTGACACCTGAACTGGTTCGTGCTGCCCGCAGCCTTGTACAATGGTCCCAAAATGACCTCGCTCAGCAGGCCGGTGTCGCCGTCTCGACAGTGGCCGATTTCGAACGCGGACAACGAGTTCCGGTCACTAACAACGCGCTTGCTATCCGCCGGGCATTGGAGATGGCTGGGGTGGTCTTTACCCCCGGCGGTGTCAGCCATGGCCTCCGATGGACCTTTCTTACCGAGACTGCCATGAGTACCCTGAACGTCACATTCCGGCCCGAGGATTTTCCCCTTGTGCTGGAGTTGGCCACTATCTTCGGCGAAGCGGCGACGTCGCCCCCCGTCTCCATCAACGCCATTCAATGCGCTACTCCGGACCTGAAGGCGAAACTGTCTGCCTTCGTGGCGACGTACGGCAAATCTCTCCCACATACGAATCGACTAAAGAAAGCTATCTGTGACTTGGCCGACGGCGCTTTCTTCTTGCTTCTTCCTGTACTGCCGTCTTCCAGCGAGGAAATAGTCGGACTCGAGAGCCTCGTCCATCGCCTGAATCACCCCGACGAGGCGACGTATGAATCCGAGCAGGAGGAGATCTTCGGCGCCTTGATGCGAGAATACGATGTAACAATGCCACGGATAGACAAGAATATTGGAATCGGCAACCCGAGGAAGAAGGACCGAGTATGTCGCTTTTGCGGTGGGACCCTCGCGAATGGCGAGACACGATTTGATGACGAGGCTCACGCCATCTCGGCCTCCCTGGGAAACAAGTATCTGAAGCTTCATGACGAGTGTGACGCCTGCAACCATCATTTCGGCGAGAATATCGAGCAGACTCTGCTCGAACTTCTCAATATTCAACGCGTCTTCCTGGGAATTGAGAGCCGCGGCAAGCGTCCGACCTTCGAGTTTCCGGGTGGTGAAATGCGCCACGATGGCGAAAGAATGGTTATCAAAGTCTCGCACGAAATTTCAGAAAACGCAGCTGGCGTGCTGAGTGCCCGGCTAGCCAGTAAAAAGCCGATCGTGCCCATGAGATTCTACCAAGCGCTCGCCAAAATTGCTCTGTCCGTGATCCCGGAGAAGGAGCTGTCGTCGCTCAAGAAGACGATAAAATGGGTCCGCTTCGACGAATTTGCAGGTACTCGGCTGCCTGAAATCGCCTCGGCGGTGGTCCCCCTCCCACCAAGTCCGTCAGCCCAGATCGCGCTATACATCCGTCGCAGCGTGGCGTCGACGCTGCCGCACGTTGTGTGTGAATTCAGACTCGGGTGCTACCTATACGTCTATGTCCTGCCGTTTTCAGACAAAGACAGCGGTGATTTGGTCGGCTTTTTTGGTGCCACCGATTTTCGGGACACGTTTCGACACTACACCCATGTGCAATCCTGGAGCATTGATGATTTCAGCGGCACGCATGAAGTGCCGATTATCCAGACCATCAAATTGGTTTCGCGAGACATGGCCGGCTCGCTGGAGTGAAGCGCCATACAGAGGTAGTTGCTACCGACGCACCTCCCCGATACGGCAGCGTCCAGTTTTCTGAAATCAGACCATCCCCTTTCGGCCCGCCGCTTTTCCCGCTGTGCGCCCCATCCCGTTGTCTCTCCCCCGCCTTCTGTGGTCACATCGCCGACGGCCACAGATTAGAGGGATCCCATGATCGAACCGGAATATCTCAAGCTGATCGCCGCCGAGGCGCATGCCTTCCTTCGCGTCCGCGTTACCAAAGCGCTTCGTGACGAAGGCTGGGATCCCGCCCTGGATCCCGACGAATGCATTCAGAGGCATATGGCGCCGCCGGACGACGTGGATCTCGTCAGTCGGGCGCGCATCCTTGAGAGCATCCTGGTTTCGGCCCAGAACCGGCAAGACGCCGCGAACGTCATCCTCGGCTCCGTCGACGGAGGCATCGCTACACTGCGCCGGCTGCTGCACGGGTTCGACCCCGACAGGATCCTGGCGACATGGCCGGACCGCGACGCACTGTTCCGCGACCTCAAGGCGTCCGGAGACATCAGCGGCGAAATGCGGGATACGAAAAAGTCGCGCTGGCCGCAATACTGCGGAACCGTTCTGTCGGCGGCGGCTTTCGTCTCCCGGTTTGAGACGGCAGGCGAGTTCGTGGAGTGGCTCAGAAAATTCCGCCGAGACGCCGATCTGGCCGCCGCGCTGCCGCTGGTCCTTGAGAAGGAGATCTTCGGTTTCGGGCTCGCCCTGGCGTGCGATTTTCTCAAGGAACTCGGTTGTTCCGAATACCTGAAGCCAGACGTCCATATATGGCGCCTTGTGCGCGGCCTCGGACTGTCCGACGCGAAGACGGACTACATGCTGCTGCGCGACCTCATGGCGCTGGAACCCGCGCTCCGGAAAATTGGGCTGACGCCGTACGCCTTCGATAAATATCTCTGGCTCATCGGATCGGGACGCTTCTACCAGGTCGTCGAGGACGGCTACATGCTGACGATCAGGCGGCAGGCCCCCGCATTCCTCAAGCGTTTTGCTGCTATCCAGTCCAAGCTGGCCCCTGGAGCCTGAGGACACCTGACACCGGCGTGGCAACCCTCGTGTCGGGCACTGCAGCATGGCTTATTATCACCTTCGAGGTTGGTCTCGCACCTGATTGCACTGAACCGCGCCGGTTCAAATCGGTCGCTCCGGATCATAGGCACGAGCGACCGCTTCGGCACACACCAGCCGCTCAAGGGGGGAGTGCAGAAACCCCACGAATAATGGGTATCTGTGTTAACCGGATAGGCAGGAGTGGTCCATGGCCGGAGCCCTCGGCGAACTCAACATCGACCTTTCCGCCAACATCGCCAAGTTCGAATCGGCGATGACCAAGGCGGCCTATCTGGCCGAAACCTCCATGGACAAGGTGGGGGCGGCCATGAAGTCGGCCGAGGCCCATGCCAAATTGCTGGAGGGCGCGCTGGGTGCGCTTGGCACCTCGCTCGGCGCGCTTGGCGTGGTGGCCGGAGCCGGGGCCTTCGTCGAGATGGTCAAGGGCTCGATCGAGACCGCCGCCGAGATGAAGCATCTCTCCGAGCAGACCGGCGTCTCGGTGTCGGCGCTGTCGGCGATGAAGGGCGCCGCCAAGCTGGCCGGGGTCGATCTCCACGAGGCCGCCCTGATGGCCTCGAAACTCGACAAGGCCATGTGGCAGGCCCAGGGCGGCAGCGCCCAGGCCCAGTCCTCGTTCGAGAAGCTGGGCGTCAAGGTGCTGGAGGGCAACGGGCGGCTGCGCGACACCGAATCGGTGCTGATGGACGTGGCCAAGCGCTTCGAGGCCATGGAATCCGGTGCCGCCCGGACGGCGCTGGCCCAGGAGTTGTTCGGCAAGACCGGCTCGAAGATGATCCCGCTCTTGGAGCAACTGGCGGAAAAGGGCAATCTCCAGGGCCGGATGACCGACCGCCAGGCCGAAGCCGCGCTCCATCTGGAGCAGTCCTGGATGAAGATGCAGGCCTCCATGAACGCCTGGAAATTCGACGCCATGGAGAAGATCGCCCCGGCGCTCGAACGCCTGATCCCGGTGCTGCCGACCCTCACCGCTGGTGTGGTCGGATTCCTCGGCGCGGTCAAGCTGGTCCCCATGGCCATCGAGGGCGTGACGGTGGCGATCCGCACCATGCAGGCGGTCACCACCATGGCCGGCCTCACCGGCATGGGGGTGTTCGCCGGACTGACCTCGGCG
>NZ_CAINTR010000069.1 GCF_903853455.1 uncultured Magnetospirillum sp. | reverse complement strand
ATGATCTTTCCCTCCTTGAGCGGCTTGCCGGCCTCCTCCAGGTCGTGGAACGGCATCTCGGTCTGGTCGATTTCGATGACGCCATCCAGCGGGGCGCGCTCGGGATCGATCATCGCCCGCCGAAGTTTTTGCTCCAGCAGGCGTTCGAGATGCCGGTTCTTCTTGCCGATGCCATCTATTCGCCGGCCCCCGATCCCGACGAAGGCCAGACCGTTGTCCGATACCAGATCGGGAGCCAGGTGGCTGGTTTGGACATCGCTCTGCCGGCCAAGCTTGCATTCGACCGCGTGCGCCTCGATCAGGTGTTTGCACAGATGGGGAACGACGTCGAGCAGGACCACGCCTACGGCGTTTCCGAACAAGGACTTCTGGGTGCCGGGCTGATGACCTTGGCAGAGGCCGCCGAGTGGCGAGAGCCGTTGGAGCACACCTATGATCAGATCCTGAACCTACACCGCCAGGAGTGGAATGGGATCTGGTTCCGCGTCGTGCGCAACTTCTTCTGGTCAGCTACGGCGGGGCACTTCGACTGCATCATCGGGAACCCGCCTTGGGTGCGCTGGTCGAAGCTCCCCGACGCCTACCGCGAACGGGTGAAGCCGACTTGCGAGCGCTACGGCATCTTTTCCAGAAACCGGCGCCACGGAGGCAACGAACTCGATATCTCCGCGATGATCACCTACACGACTGCTGACAAGTGGCTGAAACCGGAGGGACGGTTAGCGTTCGTTATCACGGGAACGATTTTCAAAAATCCGTCATCAGCAGGTTTCCGTCAATTCCAGCTCGATCCATCTGATCCGAATACGCTGCATCTTGTCCCAGTTGCGGTCGATGACATGAAGGAAATCAAGCCGTTCGAAGACGCGGCCAACCACACGGCGGTCGCGGTTTTCGTAAAGTCTGCCAATCCTGGGTGCTATCCCGTCCCTTACCGCGTATGGGGCGCCGCGCAGGGATGCGCGAGGGCAATTCCGGCAAATCTGGATCTTCCGAGCGTTCGCACACGAACAACCATCGACGTGAAGGAAGCCGCTCCCGTCGGGGAGGACGGATCACCATGGGCCGTCCTGGCGGTTGGGCGCTACGCTGCGATGGCTGGCCTTTCCGGAGAATGCGGATGGACTGCCGGAAGGAAGGGCATAACCACAGATTTAAACGGCGTCTATTTCGTTCCGATCATCGATCAAGGAACGACGCAGGTGCGTATCAACAGCCGCCCTGATTCAGGAAAGAAGGATATCGGTGCCGTCAGGTCAGCATGGGTTGAGCCGGAGTTGCTGTATCCCCTAATCAAGGGCGCTGGCGATTTCGAGGCGTGCTACCTGCGCTTGAATGATCCGAAACGAGAGAAGGAAATACTTTATTCGTTCGTGCCAAATCGCGGCATATCGGCGGCAGACTATGTCACGGCCAGAATGGATATGGCGCGCTCTCGGCTTGCGAAGACAAGGGCGTGGTTCTCGAACTTCCAGACCCTTTTGGAGAACCGTTCAACCTATCGGCGCCAGATGGCGGGTGCTCCGTTCTTCGCCATCTACAATGTCGGTGATTACACCTTTCAGCCATGGAAGGTTGTGTGGCCGGAGATGTCGACGAACTTTTACGCGGCGGTCGCCGGCAGTGCCGATGTGCCTGTCGTTGGTAGCCGCCCTTTCGTTCCCGATCATAAGGTCTATTTCTCGGCGTTCGACCACAAGGAGCCTGCCCACTTTCTCTGTGGGCTGCTCAATACCCCGCTTGTCCGCGAGTGGATTGAGAGCCACAACATTTCGATCCAGGTGGGTGATGTGTTCAAACACACAACTATCCCCGAGTTCGACGCAGCGGACACCACACATCGGGCATTCTCGGCGTTGGTTGAAAAGGCACACGGAGAACACGATGCAGCCAAGCGCGCGAAGCTGATCAGGGAGATCGAGGCTAAGGGAGGAACCATAATCGAAAAATGGTTGGGGCGATAAAGGGACCCAATGCGCTTCCTTCGAGCCGCATTCCCGGCGAGTTCCTGACGAACTGATCGGCACCCCTGCCCGCCCCTCTCTACTCGATCCCCACGCGGGCTTCCAAGGCGGCAATTCGAGCCTCTAATTCCGCCTTCAACGCCGTTAGTCGATCTTCCGCGACCGGCTCGGGCGAGGTGGTCAGATAGTGATCGACGGCGGCCTTGATGATTTCGCCAATGGTTGTCCTCCGCGTGTCCGCCGCCGCCTTGACCTTGGCCTGAAACGCCCCGTCCAGCCCCCGGATCGTCAGACGTAGGCCACCATTCTTTGCCTCGGTCATCAAGCCCGCCTCCGTCCGCCCACGTCCGCCACCCGTCCGCCCTTGCGCTAAGACGGAGCATTTTTTTCCAGCGCTTCATCTCATGTTCCCAGTGTCCGCGATGGTGGGGGGCGGCTGCGGCAATCTTACGATGAAGGTGGGCGACGATGGCGGCGGGTCCGCGTTCATGGAGATCCTCGCGCATGGCAGTTCGGATTTCTGGCGACACAGATTGTCCCATCGTCATGATGAGAACGATCCGATCGAAGGCGTCCTCGGGGCCATGCTCCAAGAGGAAGTCGTAGTCTTGTAGGATGCTGGCGACGATGCGATCCCAGCGTGCGATATCGGTTGCTTTCATTGCGAAATTCTCCTTCGTGGCTCGGACCATCCAAGCCGACAATCAGCATAAGGGGGCGTTTGAACGCGACGGGGTTGCCGCGATCTTAAAAAATCTGGGAAGGGGGTGTGGGTGCGGAGGCCGGACTGCTCGGGAGGGCGTTGCCGCCAGCGGCTACCCCGAGCCTACCTTGTCGGACCTTCTAGCGACCGTTGCGGCACTGCGAAGCCATCGTCAGCCGGCAATGATCCACCGCCACCCGGCAGCCCGGCAGCGATGACGGCAAGGCACAGGGTCCGGTCTGTCGCGGAGAGATGATCATCTGCGTCGCGCAGTAAGCCGGCGGCAAGGCGCATTCGCCGCTCCGGGCCGGTCGTTCCCTTCCTCACGTCATCCATGGCGGTCGCGGCGGCGAACGGCAGACAGGCGGCAGACACATCCATCTTGCACAATTGCTGTCCGGTCCTGGACGCGATCCGCACCTTCTCACGCCAAGTTGCCAATGCCTCGCCCAGCCGGGCGTTTCGCCCGGCGGCGGCCATCACCCACTGCCACAGCCCCAGGTCCGGCCAGCGTTTCGCTCGTGCCATTCGTGTCCTCCCTCGCCCTGTCTTTGAAGGATGTAGGGCTGATTGGAGACACTTAAAGCGTTCTGAACGCTTGGATCGGACCGAGAAGGACACCCCCATCTTCATCCTGTGCGATGGGCGTGGTGCCCGCGCCGCAGGGAGGAAATCCAATGACCACTCAACACCCAACCATTCATCTGTCCAGCCAGTTCAACCTCTTTGAGGATTGCTCCGACCAAGTTCAGCGTCTCGCGCTGGCATTCGTCAATGGCAACCTCCGCCGGGTGGCGGTCGAAATCGCCGACGCGACAGACCCCGCCGAACTGATGGTCGATGTGGCGAACTGCATCGGCCGGATCGACGACGCCCTCCGCCTCGCCCGCTGCGTCATCGACGAAATGCACAATCGGCTCATCAAGGCGGAGGTTGCATGATGACAACCTTCCGAGAGTTTCGTGATGGCCCTGCTGGCGACTTGGCTTGCCGGATGGGTCTCGATATCAGCGGCTGCATCAGTTGGCGGCACTTCACCGACATGGCTGTCGCCTACAACAACTGCGAAGGGAGGTTGGTGGAGGCCGGGCGGCGGCTCTACGGCATCGCCTCGACCGGCGAAAAGCCGGTGGTGTGCGCGCTGCTGGCCGCTGCGGACTTCGCGTGGCTGGCGGACGAACTGTGCGACCACCCGACATCCCTTTGGTGGCAGTTGGAGCGAACTTGCGGTGTCCATGCCCGTGCGGTAGCCGCCGCGATCCTACGGCAGGATTGACGGGAGGTGTGCATCAGGGACGACCGAGCCGCCGCCTGCGGAGCGCAGCGCCGCCGGCCAACCGGGCGTTTCGCCCGGCGGCTGCCAGCACCCACAGCCACAGCCCCAGGTCCGGCCAGCGTTTCGCTCGTGCCATTCGCGCCCTCCGTCGTCCTGCCTTTGAAGGATGTAGGGCTGATTGGAGACACTGAAAGCGCTCTGAACGCTCGGATCGGACCGAGACGGACACACCCATCTTCATCCTGTGCGATGGGCGTGGTGTCCGCGCCGCAGGGAGGAAATCCAATGACCACTCAACACCCAACCATTCATCTGTCTGGCCAGTTCAGCCTCTTTGAGGATTGCCCCGACCAAATCGAGCGTCTCGCGCTGGCGTTCGTCAATGGCAACCTCCACCGGGTGGCGGTCGCGATCGCCGACGCGACGGACCCTGCCGAAGTGTTGGTCGATGTGGCGAACCGCCTTGGCAGGACCGACGAAGCACTTCGACTCGCCCGCTGCATCATCAACGAAATGCACGATCGGCTCACCAAGGCGGAGGCTGGCCTATGATCGTCCCCCCGTATTTCCCCGATCGCCGCCGCTCTGCTGCCGAGGCACGCCGCGCAGAGCGCTTGCAACGTCTCTTCGGCCTCATCCTACACCGCCTCGACGACGGATTGGGCAGACGCCATCGCTACATGGCATCGGATGAGTTTGGAACCGCCTGGACAACCGAAAGCGCGAGCGAAATGGATGCCGTGCTCCGCGACGAGGCCGCCGCCGAACGCGCCAAACGGGAACGAGAACGCCGTGCTTGCATGAGCGCTCATGAAAAGTTGGACGATGACATACGGCGTGATCGGCGGCGGGAAGCACGTGCCTCCCCGCCGAGAACTTGGGAGCTTTGGAGGCGGGGATGGTGATCGTCTTGCCCGTCTGCGGGTTCCGGCCCGGACGGGCTGGCCGCGCGGTGACCGAGAAGGTGCCGAAGCCGACCAGCCGGACGTTGTCGCCTGCTTTCATGGCGGCGGTGATCGCGGCTAACACGGCGTCAATGGCGCGGTGACGTTGTGTGACGACGGCGAAGCGGGCCTTATCCGCGTTTGGAACGCTTGTAGGGTGAGCACACGGACAGGCGGATCAGGGAAGGCTTTGACCGACGACACGTCGACGCTATCGCGCGTCAGGGGCCAGCATCCGTTTGGTCTGGGCGCGGTAGAAGCTATCGACTGCAAGGGCATGTGACTTCCCGCGTTAACCGCCCTGACAATTCGCAATCCAAGCCCTGGATTTTTCCGTTCAGCAGTCATGATAATTGTCAATGCAGTGGCAAACTCCATCTTTGTAGGATCGCGGCACTCCGCTGGCCGAGGCTGCTTGGATGCGACAGTATCCTTGGCCAAGGCAAACGGCGCCGTGGGAACAGGACCCTGAACACGCAATGCAAGACGCCCCCTTTACCTATCTCGACGAAGAGCCGTTGACGGTCACGCAGATCAGGCGCATTGCCCAAGCGGTCAATGGCGGCAAGGCCCGCGGGGGAATCATCCGTCTTGCCACCCTGATGCGCGTGTCCCGGCAGGCCATCGACTTTTGGCTGGCAAGAAAGCACCTTCCCAGCCCTCGATTGGATCGGCTGTTGCGGCAGGTGGCGAATGACCATCAGGTCGATCTTGATCTCGCCTGAATGTGGCGCGCCACCTTCGCGGAGAGGATCGCGCGGACGGTCGTCGGCTTCCTCGAATGCGGCATTCCGCTTGGAGTGACCATGGCTTTTCTCAACACCTCGCCGCTGGTCAACGAGGTCACCGTCGTCCTGCAGCCGCCATCCGGGCGGCAGCATCGCGGCAATCTCGCCGCGCAATCGCACGATCACGGCAGTGAGGGCTTGGCCTTGCTGATCCATGGCGCCTCGCGATCACAACGGCCAAGCCGCCATCCGGACCACCGTAGCTGCAACTCTGGTGCTCGCACATGCATGCCCAACGCTCCAGCCTGATCTGAGTTCTCCATCATGACGTCACCGAGGCAAGCGGACCGACTACACCAGCCAGACGCAAGCGGCTGGATTGGCCGGCGTGGCCAAAAAGGGGCCGAAGATACGCCATTCCCGTCTGCTCCGAATTCGGCTACGGTGCAGCCAGTCGGGGGCTGGTAGTCCGCTTTTCCGGGATATCCAGGCTGATATTTGTCATGTGCGTCTGTTACGACCATTAGCAAAGAACCTCCTGACGGCATCGCCCCATTCAGGGGACAGGCCGCCATTCAAATCGGGTAAGGCCAACAGGGACTATGACCGGCAAAAACGATGATCCCTCCGTGATCCAGGCCGGCTGGATCGACCTTTGGCACGCCGTCGCCCAGGCGATCTTTAGGACGCTCCTTGGTTTTCTATCAGGCAGCATGGGCTTGACCGCCCAGGGCGTCTATTCCATCGGCGATGCCCTGTCCAAGACGGTGACGCTGGTGAGCGTAAAGATTGCCAAGCGCCCGCCCAGCAAGACGTTCCCGTTCGGGGCGGGCAAGATTCTGTTTATTTCCGCCCTCACCATCGGCATCGGCCTTTTCCTCACGGGCGCCTTCCTTGCGGTCACAAGTTTCAGCGAGGCAGAACAGTTGGGACTTGGACCGTCGGCCGTGGCAATTGTCGGAATTGCCGTATCGACGCTGTCGTGCCGTATCATGTTCCGGTATCTGGACTGTGTCGCCCTTGACAACGATAACGCCGCGTTGCGCGCCGCCGCCCAGGAAAACCGGCTCAATTACGCTTCAAACCTGATCGTCATCTTGGGCATCGTCTTTTCGATGCTGGGTGTCCCGGCCGCCGACCACATCTCGTCCTTCCTGGTGTCGTTGATGGTTTTGTATGCGGGCGGCGTGATCGCCTGGGATGCGGCGAGGGGCCTGTTGGATGTCAGCGTCCCACGCGACGTGTTGTCTGACATCGCCGACAAGTCAAGACGGATAATCGGCGTGCGGGACGTAAAACTCATTCGAGGCCGTAGCCTGGGAGAGTACTGGGAGATTTACATAAACATTGCACTTGATGAGAATATCACCATTGGCGAAGGCCAGGTGATCGCCAACGACCTAAAAAGAATGATAACTTCATCATTTGCCAATGTGCAGCACGTATGGGTTATTACGAGTTCTTGGAAAAGTCGAGATGAGGGTGATGGGGACTATTGGGCAGACCATCTGTTTTCTCTGCCCCTCAGCAAGGCCGCGTCAGAGCCTGGTGCGCAAGCCCCCTCAACCGGCAACTAGGAAGAGGCGAGACCATAGATGATCGACATTTCCCGAGCGCGCCTTGTCCACCTTAAATGGCTGATGAATTTTGAGAAGATTCTCCGCAAAGAGTCCGAACCACATCTTCAGTCGTGTATGGCGTGTGACTTGGGTAAATGGCTTTATTCGAAGGATGGCCGAAAGTACAGTGCCTATCCAGAGATGTCGTTCCTGGAAAAACGACACAAAAGATTTCACGAAACTGCTGACCTTCTTGTAAGGCTGTTTAACGAGCGGAATTATGTCGAGGCGGAAGTTGCCCTCGACGAGTTGAAGCGCGACAGCCAGGATTTGATTTTCATGCTGACGATGATCGAGTTTCGCCACCTCGGCGGCGCCGAAACCATCGAATAGGCAGCCCGTTGCCCCATTGGGCGCCAACGGCGCCCCCGCTGGTCTCCCCCGGCAACCACCATTCGGCTGGACGGTCCGTTACTCGCCCTTTGTGCCGCCATCGGGCATTCATGTCCACCAAACCGCCTCCACTAGTGGTGAAATTCAGACGGAAGAGTCCGAGAGGAATGGCGGAATTCAAAGCCTTTCAGCCCCATCGAAGGGTATCATCCGTAGGATTCCTACCACTAGCACTACTTTGGCATATTTTTAGCTGCGGGCGCGTTTTTGGGGTTCCCACGCGCAGGTTTACGTGATTCATGAGGGGTCGGCTTATGGAGGGCCGATCAATGAACGTGGACTGGCAAGGCGATCTCGACCGTTGGCTTGCGCCGTTTGTCTCGGCACTACGACACAAGACGCGGGCGCGGATGTGCCCGCTCTATGTCGCGGGTTTGATTGGTCCCGGAGACCGCAAGAGTGTTCAGCCGATGGCGGCGCGCGTCGGCGAGGTCGGCTACGATCAGCTTCATCATTTCGTCGCTGCGGGCGTTTGGGACAGTGCTCCCCTGGAGGCGGTCCTGCTGAAGGAGGCGGATGGCCTGGTCGGCGATGAGGCGGGGTTTCTGGTCATTGATGATACTGCGCTGCCCAAGAAGGGGCGTCATTCGGTTGGCGTAGCACCTCAATATGCCTCGTCGCTCGGGAAGACTGCCAACTGTCAGTCGCTGGTCTCGGTCACGTTGGCGTCGCGCGAGGTGCCGGTGATGGTGGGCCTGCGGTTATTCCTGCCCGAGAGCTGGACGGATGACCCTGAGCGCATGGCGCGGGCCGGTGTGCCGAAGGATAGACACAATGCTCTGACAAAGCCGGAGATAGCGATTGAGGAGATCGACCGGGTCATCGCCTCCGGTGCGCGTTTCGGCTGTGTGCTTGCCGATGCAGGGTACGGCTCCAGCGGACCATTCCGTCAGGCTTTGAGCGAGCGCGGTCTGCTGTGGGCGGTGGGTCTGTCACGACGCCAGACCGTCTACCCCACCGACGTTGACCTGATCTTCCCCGTCGCGAAGACCGGAAAGCCTCGCAAATACCACATTCCCAATCAGCCCCCGGTCCCTGCCGAAGTGTTACTGGCCACAGCGAAATGGCAAAAGGTCAGCTGGCGGCGGGGCACCAAAGGTCGGCTGACATGTCTCTTCGCGGCCCGCCGTGCCCGCGTTGCGGATGGCCATAAGCACCGGATGCTCGATAATCGTATGCAGTGCATGCCGGGCGACGAGGTGTGGCTCGTCGGCGAGCGGCGGTCGACCGGGGAGCAAAAATACTATGTGTCGAACCTGCCGGCCGATACCTCCATCAAGACGCTCGCTGCCACGATCAAGGCCAGGTGGGTCTGTGAACAGGCCCACCAGCAACTCAAGGAAGAACTTGGGCTCGACCACTTTGAAGGTAGATCCTGGACGGGATTACACCGACACGCACTGATGACAATGATCGCTTACGCCTTCCTTCAATCCCACCGTCTCAAGGCAGCGGGGCGGAAAAAAAAGAGTCTCGGGACCGCCGCCACAACCAAGCATGCCGGCCATAAGGCAAGCGATCCTCGACCTTTTCATGCGACATCCACCCCGACGATGTCCTCACTGTGACAGGCTCCTTGCGGATGCTGCGGAGCATAAAGTGCCAAAGTAGTGCTAGGCGCCGGGGTACGGCCCGAGTCGGGCGTTATGTGCCCTCGGATATTCTGGTGAGCACCGGAACATCGCGAATGAAGACGTTGCTGGCGATTTCCGAAATGGCGCGGCTCTTCTTGAACTCCGAGACGGTTCTGGATGCCGTTTCAGTGGTTATGCCGAGCAGTGCCCCGACGTCCTCCCGGCCGAAAAGATGGCAATGTTCAGTATGTGGGGGGGCTAGCATGGCGCGCGACAATTACGGTGGCCGGTCAGCGACAATTAGGATGACCGGTATGAGACACCGTCGAGTAGCACCTATACCGCTATCACAAGCAAGCATTGCTCAGCAATAAGGAAGTGCAGCGACAATTACGGTAATTGT
>NZ_CAINTR010000068.1 GCF_903853455.1 uncultured Magnetospirillum sp. | reverse complement strand
CCGCATCGTTTTCCCCGTCACCACCACCCTCAAGGGCGGCGCCATCAACGCCGTGCTCGGCAGCCTGCTGAAGAAGGGGCTGGTCGAGGAAATCCCCGCCATGAGCGAGGCGACGGTGTGGCGGCATGGCGACGACGACACCCCGCTGACGCTGCGCGCCACCCCGGCCGCCTGCGCCACGCTGGGCATTGAGTCCGACGTCGCGCCTGCGGGCGCCGACGGGGCGCCGGAAGAGGAACCCGCGGCGGACATGGCCGAGGCGGCCGAAACCCCGTCCGACGACGCCCAGGGCGCGCTCGCGCGCAAGACCCGCGAGGGCAGCAAGCAGGAGGCGCTGATCACCATGCTGAAGCGGCCCGAGGGCGCCAGCATCGCCGAGATCACCGCCGAATTTGGCTGGCAGGCCCACACGGTGCGCGGTGCCATCGCCGGGGCGTTGAAGAAGAAGCTGGGCCTGGATGTCACCAGCGAGAAGGTCGAGACCAGGGGCCGCGTCTACAAGATCGCCGGCTGATGGAGGCGGCCATGGGCAAGGGCAAACAGAGTTACGGCGTCCATCGCATCGACAGCCCGGCGGGTCAGGTTGAACTGGTCCGCCGGGGCTTGACCACCCGCGATCTCGCCACCGCCATCGCCGAGTTCCAACGCCGCGAGGAGGTCTTCGTCGGCACCCTGATCGGCGTCAACAAGGACGGCTTCTTCGGTTCGACCCGCGAGGGCTGGCGACCGGATCAGCCCGACGCCTTCGCGGAGCCGCTGGTCAGCATCCCCTGGGTGCAGATCTTCGAGTACCTCGGCCGCGTTGCCGATGGCACCACCGGAGAGTTTCTGAGAACCGGCGGCAAGGTGCAGTGACTGGTGACCGCCGCTCTTCACTGGGCGGCGGCCTCACCATCCTTGTCGATAGCCCCGCAATCGCTCGAACACCCGCCGGAGCGCGTAGCTCCGGACCAAGGAGATGACGGTGAAGACCGCGCCCAAGGCCAGATCGTCGCCCAGGCCGATGTGAATGCCGAATAGCGGGAACACCGCCACCTGGGCCGCCACGGCGATACCGTAGCCGATGGCGACGTTCGCCAACGACTCGGTCAGGGACATGCGGCGGGACTGGCGCACCTTGTCACCTCATTGAAACTGAACGATTAATCGACTTGATCTGCTCGCGGCGAAGAGCGTGTATGGAGCCACGCCAACCGGAGGACAACGCCATGACCAACCGCGACGAAGCCCTGGCGGAGATCGCCGCCAATATCCTCGACCTTGAAACCCTAGAGGCCCGCAACAGCGATGGCCTGGATTTCCATGAACTTGCCGTCTGGCGAATCAAGGCCGCTTTGGAAGCCGCCTTCGCCGCCGGGCAGGGGACGAAGTGACCATGTCGCCCCGCTTGACCGTCCGTCCCACCGCAGCCCTCAAGGCCCATCCGCTGTGGTCGCAGACCGACTTCGAATACTTCCGGGGCCGTGGCTACTCGAACCAGCAGGTTCTCGAATTCTGGAACCGCGATTTGCGACTCGGCTGCACTCCGCTCCATTGGAATCCGAGCACCCCGAAATATCAGGATGCACTGCGCCGGATCACCCGGCGCTGAGCGTGTCGGGAAGCGGATGGGGCAAGTAGATCAGTCGTGGCAATCGCAAGGCAGGCAGTCATCGGCAATGCCGCCCTCGAAGTCGCGCTGACGGCGGACGAAGTTGAACATCTCGCGGTAGCTAGGCCGATCAGCGCGGAACAAAGCCATTTCGGGCTTCTTCAGGGTGCCCAGCGCCGGGGCTGCGCGCTCCATCTCCATCCACCAGCCGACCCTTTCGGGGAACAGGCGCATGATGCCCTGGATCGTGGCGGCGCCTTTCATGAAGCAGAGGTCGCAATTGCCCAGCGGCGTCTTGCCTTCGTTGTCGGGCAGGCCGAGATCGAAGGGCTGGCGCTTCCAGAAAGCCGAGACGTCGCGGCGGCTGACCTTGGTCTCGTTCAGCGGCAGGACCGTCTCGAACCGCTCCTTGCCGGCCTCGTTCATCGCCTTCTGGCGGGCGACCCGGCGGGGCTCGTCATGGCGGAGGCCGACCACGTTGACCCATTCGCCGTAGCTGCGGATGTCGCGCATGAAGGCGATGCCGCGCTTGACCTTGAGGTAATGGGTGCAGAGCCGCATGGTCGGATTGGGCAGGAAACCCCGGACCCGAATCACCTTGGCGAAGGGCTCGCCGTTACGCGACGCGCTGTTGTAGCCGACGATGGCGGTGTTGAACGGCTCTGCCGGATCGAATTCCAGCCAAGTGATCGGCACGTTCCAGCGCGATCCGCATTCGTGGACGAAGCGCAGGGTCTGCTCGAATTCCCGGCCGGTGTTGAAGAAGACGACATGCACGTCGTCCGGCAACCGGCCGCCATGGGCGTCAAGGATGTGCCGAAGCATGTAACCCGAGGTCCGACCGCCGGAGAACGACACCAGGGTCGGCCCGTCGATGCGGTAAGGGTTGCGCGCCATCAGGATTCACCCTTGCCGATTTCCGCCGCCTGGATGCGCCGACCGATCCAGCGCATCACGGGCACCGCCATACTGTTGCCCAGCGCCCGATAGCGCGGGCCGTCGGGGCAGGCTTCGGCCGGTTTGTTTCGCCAGGGAATGCAGGTGTAGTCGTCGGGAAAGCCTTGCAGCCGTTCGCATTCGCGGGGCGTCAGGCGGCGGACGCCGAGATGGTGCTGAACGGCCAACTGGCCGCCGCCATTGTCGCGGCCCACGGCATTCATCGCCCGCAGCGTCGGCGCGACCGCCCCGGCGGCGATGTCGCCGCTGGCCTTGCAGTCGAAGGCGACCGGCACCAGCGGTGTGCCACGGCCGGTGCCGTCCTCGGAGGCGTCGAAGCCTTCGCCGCGCAGGGAATGGG
>NZ_CAINTR010000067.1 GCF_903853455.1 uncultured Magnetospirillum sp. | reverse complement strand
GGCCTGCTCCACCAGCGAGGACGAACTCGGCCAGCCGCGCCAGGACTGGCAGGACGTCATTTCCGGCGTGGCCGCCCTGGTCGAGGATCTGCGCGGACGCGAACGGGTGGCGGCGCAGGAGGTACACGGCACGGTGACGGTGGCGGTCCGCCTGCGCTGGCGGACCGCCATCACCGCCCGCATGCGGGTGCTGTACCTGGGCGAGGTCTACACCATCGAGGCGGTGATCCGGGCCGACCCCCTGGGGGTCGAGATGGTCCTGCTGTGCAGCTCCGGCCTGGTGCAGTGAACTCGCGATGAAAAACGCCGCTCAGCGCGACCCCTTCAGGTACTGGCTCAGCGAGAGTTCACCGGTCCGGTCAAGAAGAGTGCTCAGCTTCATGTCGGAGCGGCAACCAGCGGCGAAATCCTCACCGTAGGCATCGCGCAGCGTGCCGACCTGCGTGTTGCCATGCTTCTGGCTGATCCTGCCGTCCGCGTCGCGGTGCCGTCCGTCAAGCCCTGGCTGGGGGTGCTTCGTGCTCATGGTTCATGTCTCCTTTCAGGCAATCTTGGATGATTGTTCCAGTCTATGTCCGAATTTATGGGAGTCAAGCTGTTTCGGACATTGACGGAAGAATTTGCCAACCGATGTATCCTGTGGCATTGTCCCGCCATGGTCGGTGCGGGTTTCCCGCACGGGCCTTTCGTGGCTCAGCGCCAATCCAGGGAGGCCATTCATGATTGACGCAGCGCAGCTCGGGCATCGTCTGCGTTCCGCGCGGGAGCAGAACGGCACCAGCCAGCAGGCCGTCGCCGAGGCCCTGAGCCTTCCACGCACGGCCATCACCAACATCGAGTCCGGCAGCCGGTCGGTTTCGACCTTGGAACTGACCCGATTCGCCGAACTGTATCGATGCTCGCCGGCTTCCTTGCTGGAGGTGGCGCAGCAGGAAGAGGATGCTTCGGTGGTCTTCATGCGGGCTTTGCGGGATCGGGATGCCCCGGTGCTGCGCGACGCCATCGATCGGGTTCTCCTGCTCTGCCGGGAAGGCGCCGCCCTGCGACGGCTGCTGGGTCATGAGGTGGAGGAAGATCTGCCCGATCATGCCGGCCGGCTTGGAAAGGCTGGAGACGCGATCCGGCAGGGTGAGCAGGCGGCGAGAGATGAGCGCCGACGGCTCGGGCTTGGCCATGCGCCCGTCGGCAATATCGCCGAACTGCTGAGCGGCCAAGGCATTTGGGTGGCTGCGTGCCAGCTACCGGAAGAGATGTCGGGGCTGTTCACCCACGACAGGCGGATCGGCCTCGCCATCGTCGTCAATACCAAGCATGGCGCCGTGCGGCGGAGGTTTTCCTACGCGCATGAGTTCGGCCATGCTCTGTGCGACCGGATCGAACCCTACCGGATCACCGAGAGGGCCAACGCCGAGGATCTTATCGAGAAGCGCGCCAATGCCTTCGCCGCGGCCTTCCTGATGCCGTCCGGCGGAATCGAGGATCAACTCCGGCGACTCGACAAAGGGCAGCCGAGCCGAAAGGCCCAGGTCGTCTATGATGTCGCGAACGATGCTCCGAGCGAGGCCGAGATCCGCCCGAGGGAAGGATCTCAGACGATCACCTATCTGGATGTCCGCGCCATCGCCCGGCGCTTCGGCGTGAGCTATGAAAGCGCGGTGTGGCGCCTGCGCAATCTCGGCCATCTCAACGCGACCGAAGCCGCCACGCTCTTGGCCCAGAAGGAATTGAAGCCTCGCCTCGACGACATCCTGAAGATGCCGGTTGGCGATGCTCAACCGCCGCCGGACGGGGAGGAAACGGAACTGCGCAACCAAGTTGTCGGGCTGGCGGTCGAGGCGTTCCGCCGGGGAGAAATTTCCCAGGGACGATTGCGGGAACTTGCCGCCAGCCTTGACGTCCGTTCCGACGCGCTGATCGAACTGGCCGAAGCCGCCTGCGGCGAGTAGCGAGGGAGCGGCGGATGACGTCCGTGATCATCGTGGCGGACACATCCGTCCTCATCAACTTCCTGAAGATCGACCGGATGGACCTTATCGGCAGGTCACCGCGCCGGTTTCTTGCCACCGACCACGTTGCCGCCGAGATCGCCGACAGCTATCCGGACCAGCAGGATCGCTACGCGGCTGCTGTCGCCGCAGGGCTTCTCGACACCTGCACGGTGGTCGATCCGGCCGAACTCGAATTGTTTGTGCGCCTTGGTCCTGGTGAGCGGCTCGGGGCCGGCGAGTGTTCGGCCATCGCCGTCGCATTGACGCGCGGATACCCCATCGCCATGGACGACAACAGGGCGGTCAACCGGGCACTCCGCGAGTCGAAAATTGCGGGGGCAAGGCTGGACGTCCACCGTACCCCCGACATCATGATCGCCCTGATCCGCGCAGGCATGATCAGCGTCGGCGATGCGGACCGCATCAAGGAAGATTGGGCGGCACATCATCGTTTCCGCATCAAGGCGGCATCGTTCCAGGACCTCTTGTAGATTCGTGTTCCCCGCGAACGGCGAATACCATCACGACGGACCACCCCGGCGACGAATCGACGGCCGGCAGTGTGGGCTGAGGGAATCCCATGCCGCCCACCATCGCCCAGATCCCGCACAAGCGAGGCGACACCTTTTCTTACGGCGCCACCGATGTCGCCCTGCCGGCCGATGAAGGCTGGACGGCGCGCGCCCAGGTGCGCGATCCGCTGGCACCCGACAGCGCGGCGGCGCTCACCGATCTGACGGTGACCCTGACGCAGCCGGTGGCGCCCACGGCGACGTGGGATCTGTGGCTGTTGGCTTCGCCAGCCGACACCGCCAACTGGCCGGTCAACGGCAACTACGCCAACCCGAAGATCCTGGTCTGCGACATCCAGTTCAGCCTGTCGGGCAATCCGGCGGTGGTGGTGTCGTCGGCCACCTTCCAG
>NZ_CAINTR010000066.1 GCF_903853455.1 uncultured Magnetospirillum sp. | reverse complement strand
GGCACCAGGATGAACATCACCACCGAGGCCAGCCCGTTGCCGCTGCGAAGAGCGCTGGCGCTGCCCTTGGCAAAGCCGCCGCGTTTGCCAGTCCGCGCCCGCATGGCGTCGGCCACCAGCAGCGACACGCCTGAGCGGCGGTAGACAAAGCGCAACCGGCTTCCATGCATCCGTTCCCACAGGCCGAGATCGATCCGCTTGCCGCCGGCCCCGGTCCCGGCAGCCGGGGTGGGAATCGCCAGCCAGAAGCCCTTGGTCGAGCGGATCACCGTGCCGTCCTCGAAGGCGGCGACGATGTCGGGGGCCTTGCTGAAGACGAAGCCGGCGGCCCGCAGGCTGGTCCGGCCCTTGGGATAAACTTCGGAGCGCCAGGTATTGGCGAGACGCGGCCCCAGCCCGGCGGCGGCCACCTGCTGGCGCAATTCCGCCTTGAGGCCCTCGGCGGCATCGCGCATGCCATCGGTGATGGCGGCTTCGGCCTGGGTCAGCTCGTCGGCCAGGATGCGCCGCAGATCGCCGTCGATGCGGGCGGAGAGCTTCATCCCGGCCTCGTGTCGATGCTCCACACCAGCCGCTCGGCATCGCGGGTCGGGGTGCCCTGGACGATGAAGGCCTCGTCGCCCAGGATGATGGTATCGCCCTCGGCCGGTTCCGCCACCTCGCTCACCCGGATCTCGAACACCGAGGTGGCGGCATGGAGGACGATGTCGCCGAATTGAACGTCCCGATCCGGCCGGCGCACCAGGGCACGCACGGGACGGCCCTGGTACAGCACGGTGACGGCGAGGTTGGGATCGGCGAACAGATCGTCGATGGCATCCGCGAAGGCGGTCATGGTCAGTTGCTGGAGAAGATGCGGACCGCCAGCCGGGGCCGCTTGTTGACGGGGAGGATCGAGGCCTCGGTTTTGACGTCGATGGCGCTGCCATCCATCCGGGGAAGCTGGCGGGCATACATGGGCAGGCCCATGGTGTTGACCGTCTCGATCAGGTTGGCCGGGGCACCGTAGGTGACGAAGGTATCCATGGTGCCGAGCGGAAAGGCGATGCCCTCGCCGACCGGAACCAGGGTCTCGGTGCCGCCGGTGGAAAGGGTGACGGTGGCGTTGTATTCCTCGAACACCAGCCCGGCGAAGGGAAAGCGGCGGCGCACGTCTTCCCGCAGCGGCTGGGCCCCGGTGGAGGAATAGTACTGATAGGCCTGCTCGACCTTGGGATGGGCGATCAGCTTGTCGAAGAAGTCGGGCGCCACCAGGGCGGTGACCGAGGACATGGTCTCGCCCTTCAGTTCCACCTCGACCAGACGCAGCACTTCCCGGATCTTGGCCTGGACATTGGTGTTGGCGGTGCCGAGGACGAAATCCACCTGCTGGCGGGCAAGGCCGAACTCGGCGAAGTAGTCGTAGAGGGTGGACCCGGCGCCATCGCGGACGATGCCCCGGAGCGCGTTGACCTCCATGAACTCACGGGTCTGAGCATGCTTGGAGCGCATGCGGGTCAGTTTGCGTTCCATCACCGTGGCCAGCGGATCGGCGGCATCGGCGACACCGAAGCCGCGCACACCCTGGACATCCTGGGGGGTGATGGAATCGTCATGGGGAATCCACGGCACCGTGAACGACCGCATGGACCGGGCATCGCGGTTGGCGACGGTGGCGGGGCCGCCGAGAGGCACGGTGGGCAGCAGATTGAGGACGCCTTCCGCCTGCTCGATGATCACCGAGCGCTGGGTGACGCCCTCGAAACGGAACAGCCCCATCTGGCCGAGACGGGTGTAGAGATTGGGCAGGATGTTGATGGCCTGGGTCATGTCGGCGAGGGTGTAGCCGCCCGCGTCGAAGGGATTGATAATCTCGACCATGATGTCTCCGTGGGGTCAGGCGGTGGCGCGGGCGACGAGGCCGACGGCGGCAAGCTGGGCGAGCTTGGCGGTGCGTTCGGCGGGGAGATCGACGGAGGCGTCGTATTTCAAGGCGAGCTGGGACAGGAGCGCGGGGCCACGGGCCAGCACCACGCCGATGGCATCACCGGCACTGGCATCGACGGTTTCGATCAGTACGGCGGCGGCATTTTCCGCCCCGTCGTCACCGGCCACCAAGGTGGCGGGCGCCAACCGGTAATGGCCCGACGCGGTGATCCGCCCCAGCACGGCACCAAGGGGGTAATTGGTGCCGGCCTTCAGCGTCACCACCTCGCGGCAGTAGCTGGGATTGCACTCGAACTTGAGGAGGTCGCCCAGGGTGGGCGCCATGGTCAGCGTCGGCATGATGGCGATTCCTTACTTACGGGCGGCGGCCTCGCGGGCGCGCCGGACGATGGGGCTTTCGGTTTCGGTCTTGGCCGCCGGGGCCGGCGCGGCAGCCACCACGGCGGTGGCATCGGAGCGGGCGGCCAGTTGCTCCAGCACCGTGCGGCGCAGCGCCTCGGGCCGGATGCCCTTGGCCAGGGCATCGGCGGCGTCGATGGTGATGCCGAGGCGAGCGGCCTGGGCGGCGATGGCGCTGATCTCGGAGTATTCGGCGCGCAGGCGCTGCTCGATCTCGGCGGTGGCGATGGCGGGCGGCTGCTGAGCAGCAGCCTCGACGGGGATGTCCCCCGTTTGCTCGGACATGGTGGTCTCCTTGGGTCTGGACAGGACGGGGGAACGGGCGGAGGGACGGGTCAGCGACGCGCCGAGATCGGCCAGCGCTTGGCGCAGGGTGCCGACCCGGTCGGCGAGGCCGGCGGCCACCGCCTGATCACCGCGATAGACATTGGCCTCGGTGGCGCGGATCGCCATCTCGGGCACGGCAGGCTCAGTGCCCACCAGCAGATGGGCGCGGCCGAACTCGACCGCCAGTGCCATCAATTCGGGCGTCATCATGTGCGGGCGGTTGAAGATCTGGGCGAGCAGATGCGGGTGGATGGTCATGTCAGCAATCCTTCGATCTCGGCGATCTGCCGGGTCGGCACCTTGGCCGGGTCGGCGACCTTGCCGCCGTTGGGCGGAGGAGCGCCCGCACTGGTCATGTTGAGCGGTTGCAGGTAATCGTCGCCGCCGGTGACGGGGGGCATGTTCTCCAGCCGGCGGATGTCGTTGATCGACAGCCAGCCCCACTGGCGGGCCTGGGCGTAGGCGGCATAGCGGGCGGTGATGTCGCCGCGCAGCAGGCCCGAGACGTTGAACTGGATGGTTACGCCCGCCAGGCGTTCCTCGGGAGTGAGGAAGTCGCGCTCCATCGCCTCCTCGTGGCGCTTGATCCACGGCATCAGCGTGTAGATCACGAACTCGAGCGATTGCTGCTCGATGTTGGAGTGGGTGGCGCGCTCGAGGTCGCCCAGCATGTGGGCGGGAATGCCGAAGATGCGGGCGATGTCGCGCACGCCGTACTGGCGGGCGGCGATCAACTGGGCGTCCTCGTTGGTCATGGAGAGCGGCTTGAACTCCATGCCCTCCTGTAGCAGCGCCACCTTGCCGGCG
>NZ_CAINTR010000065.1 GCF_903853455.1 uncultured Magnetospirillum sp. | reverse complement strand
TGCCAGATTCGCACCGGCGCCGACGGCTCGCCGGAGCGCAACGAGGCCAACGTCATCACCGCCATCGCCAACGACGAGGCATTCGCCGGCACCCTGATCTTCGACGAATTCCGCCAGGAGGTCATCGTCAACCGCCCGCTGCCCTGGGATGAACGGGCATCCAGTTCCCGTCCGTGGTCCGACGCCGATGATGTCCGCTGCGCGGAATGGCTCCAGCGTCGCGAGATCAACGTCGCCCCAGCCGTGGTCGCCCGCAGCGTCAGCGCCATCGCCCGTGACATCCGCGTCCATCCGGTGCGCGAATACCTGACCAATCTCCAATGGGACGGCGTACCCCGGCTGGAAACCTGGGCCATCCGCCATCTCGGCGCCGCCGACACCCGCCTCAATCGCGCCTTCGGCTCGCTGTGGATGGTCTCTGCCGTGGCTCGCATCATGCAACCGGGCACCAAGGCGGATCAGGTGCTGATCCTGGAAGGCCCCCAGGGGGCGAAGAAGTCCACCGCTCTCAGGACGCTGGCCGGGGCGGAATGGTTCACCGACGAATTGGCCGAAATCGGCAGCAAGGATGCCGCCCAGCAGACGCGCGGCGTCTGGATCATCGAGATCGCCGAACTGGACGCCATCGGCCGTGCCGAGGTGTCGCGCATCAAGTCGTTCCTGTCGCGCTCGGTCGACCGCTACCGCCCGCCCTATGAGCGCTACGTCGTCGATGTGCCGCGCCAGTGCGTGTTCGCCGGCACCGTCAATCCCGACACCTATCTGCGTGACGAAACCGGCAACCGCCGCTTCTGGCCGATCCGCTGCGGTCGTATCGACATCGACGCCCTGCACCGCGATCGCGACCAGCTTTGGGCCGAGGCGATGGCCTGGTACGCCCAAGGCATCAAGTGGTGGATCGAGGACGAGGAAACCAAGCGTCAGGCCGAAGCGGAACAGGAAGAGCGTTACCAGGGCGATGCCTGGGACGCCCTCATCGATCATTGGCTGGCCTTCGACAAACGCCGCGTCAATCGCGGCTATGGCGCCTACGACGATTGGCAAGATGAGGAGACCGAGCGGCCATCACCGCTGCGTGACGTCTCGGTCGGCGAGATCCTGCAACTGGCCATCGGCATCGAACCGGCCAAGTGGACCAAGGGCGACCAGATGCGGATTGGCGCATACCTCAAGACCCGAGGATGGGAGCGATATCGCCATCGCGTCGGCGGCTCACTTGAATGGCGGCATCGAAAAGCAGGCTGACCGTCGTTCGATCCGTGCCGATCGGGTTAAGACACCCCCTACATATAGTGACCCCATTGCGGGCCTTGGTGCGTTACACGCGGCTTTGACCGGTTTGCGCCCATGTTGGTCGTTCAGAAGCATGATCGCTGCGACGAAGGCGGCCATTGATTCAGGTTGTGCAGTGGGGAGCCCAGGTTAGTAGCGGTCAGGGTCGAGGAGAGCTATAAGGAGCGCTCATCAACTCCGAGGAGACCTCCCTTGGCCACGACGCGCACCATAGGTCCGCTGCACCTGGAGGACTTGGAGCCGCATCGGTTCGAGGATCTCATCCGCCAGCTCCTTTACGACTTCAAGCCATGGCGATCGCTGGAGGCGACTGGACGCTCCGGTGCTGACGACGGGTTCGATGCGCGTGCCACTGAGGTCATCCCCGGGGAGCCGGTTGACCGGGGCGGTAACGATGATGATGTTGAGATCGACGCCGAGGTCTCCGGTGAGCGCGTGTGGCTGGTGCAGTGCAAGCGCGAGAAGGCCATCGGGCCGGGGAAGCTCGTCGGCTACCTTGACGACATCGCCGATCCGGCCGGACTCTACGGTATCGTGTTCGCTGCTGCCTGCGACTTCTCGAAGACGGCACGCGACCGCTTCCGAGAGAAGGTGCGGGAACTGGGGTTCGCCGAGGCCCACCTGTGGGGCAAAGCCGAAATTGAAGACCAACTCTTCCAACCGAAGAACGACCATCTACTGTTCTCCTATTTCGGAGTCTCATTGCAGACTCGGCGGCGGACGCTGAAGACGGAGGTGCGGGCGAAGCTGGCGACGAAGCGGAAGGTGCTGCGCGTACTCAAGGGGCACGAATTTCAGCCAGTCCTCCTGCGCGACGCTACCGACGACCGCTACCCATGGATGGATGAGGACGAGACGAGAACCCCGGTGCAGCGGCGGCGCTGGAACGTGATGACCTACAGGGGGGTGTTTTCGGACGGATTGCACTTCATCCTGCACCGGCACCCAGCCTACGTTGGTGACGATGGTGAGGAATGGGACTTCGCTGAGAAGTTCAACTCCGGGCCGGTCCAGCACCATGAGAATCCGTGGCGCATCGGTTTCAACGATTCTGATGAAATGAGAACCGAGACGTTTGACATCTGGGATGCTCTGCCAGACAAGAACAAGTTTTTGTTCCTTGTGTATGCGGTCCTGCCCTTTGAGAACATCTTGGACATCGACGAAAACGGGGACGATTGGTTCGACAAGCCCCAAATCTACACAACGGAGTTTCGCATCGAGCGTGATCCGTTCTGCGGATTTATAAAGGCCCTGGAGCGCAACAACAGGTTGGGCGGCACCAGCATTATCGACCTGGCCATCGCGCGCATGGATGGTAAGCCTGTGTATCCGGATTTTGAAAAGCGGATGCAGAAGTTTCCGCGTCGCGGAGACTGATTGCCGCCGCCGAGCCATGCTCATCGGCAGCGTCCGGTCGCCACTTTTCCCCATCGGACAGGAGACATTCCGTTCTCGGCCCAATTCGGTCACCTCCTTTGCGGGCCACGAGGACATTGTCCCCGTGGCCCTTCTCATATTCGTGCCGTTCCCACCCGACGAAATTTGCTTGCCGCCGACGAAGGAGGTGGGAACATTGTGCGCCAAATTGACGGCCATCTGTTCCCACCTGTTCCCACCTCGAAGTTTAGGTGGGAACGCTGGAAGGCCGCAGAAAATCAGGCTGTTCCTACTGTTCCCACTGTTCCCACCTTTTGTGGGACTTATTTCAGGAGCAGAAAAAAGAGCCATAGTGGTTGTACATAATCCATGCTAATGCGCCCTATATTTTGTAAATTTTTTCTGTCCGGGAAAAGTGTTGGAAGGCCATTCCAGGTGGGAACATGGGAACACGATGCCGTCCGCGGCGTGGTCGCCCCCCGGCCGCTGAATATGCTTGCACCCGAATCGCCCCATTCGTAGACTCCTCCTCGACCAAAGCCGAAGGCCCACAGTTTTTGTGAGCCTTCATGATGAAACCCTCCAGACAGCCGGCCACGCCGGAACTCCCGCCGGTCATCAAGCCGGCCAACCCCAGGATTTGCCCCGATTGCGGCAGCGTGGTCCCGGCTGGGATGCC